>JADIMY010000028.1 GCA_017694345.1 Candidatus Onthovivens merdipullorum
ATTTTTTATAATAAATATATATCAGTTAAAACCCCCAATTTGTATTGTGATTTATTTTTTTGGTATTTGTTGATGAAAATCTGGGAATGCCAAAAAACCTTGGTTCTTAGCTTTATATAAGGTACAAACAAAATTACCCACAACACAATTATTAAAAGAAATCCTGTGAGTATTATCCATTCCGAATATTCAAATAGTTGGAAATATGTCTAGATATAAGTAAGGTTACTGTTGAACGAACATTATCCGCTCTCGTAAAAAGCGGTTATATTACAAAAGTTGATGCAGGACCTACTACTGGATATGTGCGTAAATAAAATAATTTTATGCATATTGACTGAGATTTTTTTAATAATGACATAAATTATACAATTAACAGTTTTATAATGTTTTTGAGGTATAAATATGAAGTATCGTAAATTAATTAAAGGTAATGAATTAATAAGTGAAATTGGATTAGGAAGCGGGTCATTATTTAATGCTCCTAAAGATGAAATAATTAAAACTATAAAAACTGCTATTGATAATGGTATAAATTTTTTCGATTTATGTGCTGGTGGATTTAGTTTATATGAACCTTTTGGAGAAGCAATAAAAGGATATCGAGATAAAATATATTTTCAACTTCATTTTGGAGCAGTCTATAAAGATAATGGCGAATATGGATGGAGTAGAGATTTAAATTTAATTAAAAAAACAATAAATAAAGAATTGGAATTAATAGGAACCGACTATATTGATTTTGGTTTTTTACACTGCATTGATGATTTAGATGATTATAACGATATTATTAGTAATGGTATCTTAGATTATATTATCGAACTTAAAAATAAAGGTATAGTTCATCATATAGGTTTTTCAAGTCATACTCCACAAGTTGCTTCAAAACTCATTGATACTAATTTAATTGATTTAATGATGTTTAGTATAAATCCAGCTTATGACTATGAAAAAGGCGATGAATATGGAATTGGCTCATTTAAAGAAAGAAGTGAATTATTTTCTAAATGCGAAGCTAAAGGTGTAAATATTAGTGTAATGAAACCATTTAATGGTGGTCAATTATTATCTAAAGATCTATCTCCATTTAAAGAAAGTTTAACTAAAAATCAATGTTTAGCTTATTGTTTAGATCGTCCTGGTGTAATTAGTGTCGTTCCGGGAGTTAGAGGTATAAAAGATCTTGAAGAACTATTAACTTACGAAAGTGCAACTAAAGAAGAAAAAGATTATTCAATTATATCTTCTTTTACATCTAATAAATTACTTGGTAATTGTGTTTATTGTAATCACTGTGAACCTTGTCCTAAAGGATTAGATATTGGTCTAATTAATAAATACTATGATCTAGCTTTAATTGGGGATGATATTGCAAAAAATCATTACTATAAACTAAGTATAAACGCTAATGATTGTATAAGTTGTGGACACTGTAATAAACGCTGTCCATTTAAAGTCGATCAAGTTAAAAAGATGCTCGAAATTAAAGATTATTTTAACTTAAATAAGTAAAAACCTTACAAAACCCCAATATTTTTATGAAAATTAATGAAGAACTACTAGGATTAGTATTAGGAATTGTTGGTAAAATTCCTTATGGAAAAGTAGTTACTTATAAAGATATAGCAAGATTATCTAAAGTAAGTAATCCTAGAATAATTGGGAAAATTTTAGCTTGGTCAATAATATATGGAAATCATCCTTGCCACCGAGCAGTAAACGCTAAAAGTAGATTAGCTTCTAATTTTGCTAAGCAAAAAGAATTATTATTAAAAGAAGGAGTAGAATTCTCAGATAATAATTTAGTTGATATGAAGAAATACCATATCTTAGGAATATAAGAGTTAAACACATAAATTCTATTATACTTTAATAATAGGACGCTTACTTAGATAGTCTTGAAATTAAAAGTTAACTAGATTAAACTTTATGTAAAGGAAGAATTAATCTAAGATGAGAAAATTTAAATTAAAAGACATTTGGGGATATGGTTGGGTCATTACAGGTTTTATTGTTAGTTCAATTATAACTATAGTTTTCTTATCTTTAACAATTTATTTATTTTTATCTAGTTATAATGGAGAAGCAATTGTTTTAAAAGAAAAACTAGCAACCATTCTTATTTTAGATGTTATCCTTTTAATAGTTCTTATTATTTTTATACTTACTTATGCATTGATATTTAGTCCTTTCACAAATAAAGAAGGTCAAGTAGTTGATGTTAAAATTTTAGAAATATCTATATTTAATAACATGTATGGTGTAGCTTTAATTGATGGTAAAGAATATGATGTAAAAATAACTTATTTAAGTGCAGCTCATTTTTTAACTTTCTTACTTATGTTTAAAGAAGGAGAATATTGTCGTTGCTTTATTAGAAATAAAGATCTTAATAAAGAGAAAGTTAAAGCGATTTTATATAAATATTAATTTATAAGCTAAATAACTATTTAGTAAGAAAAAGTTAGTAACTATAACAACTTCGATTTAACTAGTTATTATCGATTTATTCCCATATAATATATCGATGGTTGGAAGAATTATTAATTTACTAGTTGATAATTTTTGCGTGTTAATTATTTTTTCACTTTTATATTCTTCACTTTTTACTAGTTATAAAAAGAAATTAATACATGTCTTTTTCTTTTACCTTAGTATTATCTTATTTATTTTCTTTTTCTTAATAGTGGTAGTTTTATCATTACACAAGCTACCAGTATGTATAAAGATTATACTGTTACTTTTGATAGTAACACTAAAACATGGACTTTAACACCGCCGATAGAGTAAAGAATACCTAATAAAATTTCTTTAAAATTTTTAGCACTCTTTACTTGCAATTGCTAATTTTTGTATTACAATATTATCTAGTCAGGAGGTAAAATCAATTATGATTAAACCATTAAGAAATTATTGTTTACTTAAAAAAGAAAAAGTCGAAGAAAAGAAAGTAGGTAGTATTGTTATATCAACTACTAAGAAAGATGATGCTAATGTTGCAAATATCGTAGCAGTTGGTGAAGAAGTCAAAAATCCTTCATTAAAAGTTGGTGCAAAAGTTGTATATAAAGAATACTCAACTACATCGTATAAAGAAAATGACGAAGAATATTATTTAATTAAAGATGAAGATATTCTTGCAGTTATTGAATAATGAGTAAGGAGTGTTATTAATTATGGCAAAAATTGTTAGATATGGAAAAGATGCTAGAACTAGAATGGTAAAAGGTGTCGATGTTTTAGCTGATACTGTTAAAATTACTTTAGGTCCTAAAGGAAGAAATGTTGTTTTAGATAAAGGTTATGGTTCACCACTTATTACTAATGATGGTGTTACTATCGCTAAAGAAATTGAACTTGAAGATAACTTTATGAATATGGGTGCTAAACTCGTTTATGAAGTAGCTAATAAAACTAATGATATCGCAGGAGATGGCACAACTACTGCAACAGTTTTAGCTCAAGCAATGATTCATAAAGGAATTGACTATGTAAATAAAGGTAGTAATCCAGTCTTCCTTAGAGAAGGTATTGAAAGAGCTGGTAAAGCAGTAGCCGATTATTTACTTGCTAATACTAAACCTATCGATACTAGTAAAGATATCGCTAGTGTTGCAACTATTTCTAGTAGTAGTGAAGAAATCGGTAATGAAATCGCTAAAGCTATGGAAAAGGTAGGTAAAAATGGTGTTATTACAGTTGATGAATCTAAAGGATTTGAAACAGAACTCGATGTTGTAAAAGGTTTACAATATGATAAAGGTTATATTTCACCATATATGGTTACAGACCGTGATAAGATGGTTGCTGAACTTGAAGATGCTTATGTTTTAGTTACTGATCAAAAGATTAATAATATTCAAGATGTTTTACCTGTATTACAAGCAGTCGTTGAAGAACATAAACCTCTACTTATCATCGCTGACGATTTAGATAATGATGTTACCTCAACTTTAATTGTTAATAAGCTTAGAGGAACATTTAATGTCGTAGCTACTAAAGCTCCTGAATTTGGTGATAATCAAAAGAATATCTTAGATGATATCGCTATTTTAACTGGTGCTAAATTCTATAGTAAAGATCTTAATATGGAACTTAAGAATTTAACTATTGAAGATTTAGGTAAAGCTAAGAAGATTACAATTACTAAAGATAATACAACAATCGTTGATGGCTATGGATCTAAAGAAGCAATTGATGAAAGAATTAGTGAATTAAATGCTCAAGCTTCTAATACAAAGAGTGATTACGATAAGAAGAAATATCAAGAAAGAGCTGCTAAACTTAGCGGTGGTGTTGCTGTTATTAAAGTTGGTGCAACTACTGAAAGTGAACTTAAAGAAAAGAAACTTAGAATTGAAGATGCTTTAAATGCTACTAAAGCTGCAGTCAGCGAAGGTATTGTTATTGGTGGAGGAGCTGCTTTAATGAAAGCTCAAAAAGCTTTAAGAAATACCTTAAAAGATTCTAATCAAGATATCGCTAGAGGTATTAGTGTTGTCTTAGATTCTTTAAGTGCCCCACTTTATCAAATTGCTGAAAATGCTGGATATAATGGTGATGCTATTGTTGCTAAACAAACTCACCAAAAAGACAGCGTTGGTTTTGATGCAAAACATGGTACATGGACTAACTTATTAGATGCAGGTATCGTTGATCCTACTAAAGTTACTAGAACCGCCATCTTAAATGCTTCAAGTATTAGTGCGTTATTTATTACAACTGAAGCTGGAGTAAGTGAAATTAAGAAAGAAGATAAATCCGAAAGTAACGGCGCTTCAGAAGAAGGAATGTATTAATAACTTAAAAAATAATTTAGTTTTAGAGGGTTTCTTAAAAAGAAACCCTTTTTTAAATTGAGTTAAATTCTCACAGCTATATTTATGGATTTTTAATTATTTTAAACAATAAAACTATTGTCATCATTTCTAATTATTTTTGGATTAATTGGAGTAATAGTATCAACTAGGTATGTCTAGATACATCTACTACAACTAAAACACTTAATACTACAATTGGAGATTTTATTTTAAGTGGATTTAATTAATCTATTAAATAGAGTTTAACAACTTTTAAAAGGACAAAAATGAATTTTTTCTATCTATTTCTTAAGATTAAATCTATAAAATATTAATTTTTTAAAGCATTTTAATAAAATTAAGTGTATATTTTAAATATAGATAATTAAGGAGCTAAGAACAATGGCTAAAGAGTTTAATTTAAAAGATTTTCTTAATAAATATATTAAGAATAAAACAGTTACTGTAAGTGAAATTCAAGCTGAATATTCTATAGGTTTTTTACCTGCTATTAATTTACTTAAAGAAATCCAAGAAAAAGGATTAGGGCAATTTAAATCTAACCTTAATAAATTTTATTTTGATGAAGAAAAAGTTAGGGAATTTTTAGATAAACCTGAACCAATAACATTAACAGAACAAGATATTAAAGACTTAGTAAGTATTGTTAAATATATAAAGAAAAGACATTCTAAGCTAATGGAAAAGTTATTAAAGATGTAAATTTAAGTTAAAGTTAGGCTTTAACTTAAATGAATAAAATATAAATTTATTTGTATTAATTAAAAAAACTATATATTTTCTTAAATTTTTATTTAAACCTATTTAAATTAACAAAAATCTTGTAAATCTCAACTATTTTTATAGATAAATAATTATTGAGCAAGTGTTAACTAGTGATAAAACGATTTTAACACTTGTTTTTTTTTCTTTTTTTCAATAAAATTACCTTGAGGTAATGGTTATGTTAAGAGAAATTATTAAAAATATAGAACTTAGTGAAACCATAAAGGATATACTCCCATTATTTTTATCTGTTTTTTGCTTTATATTCTTTGCTTCAATAAGTGCTATAAGACATAAAAGAAATAACTATTATGTTTTTGATTTTATTAAATCTAGCATCTTAACATCGATTTTATATTTTTTAACAATTAAAGTTTTAGGATTACAAAGAATAGATTATTTATTTGATGGATTTAAATATATCTATAGAGAAATAGTTGGTTTTCTTTGTAGTATCTTATTTATTCTAATTAATTCAAAGTATCTACTTGGAAGTATTGTTCTAGTTTTATGTGTATTAAATTCAATAGTCTTCTTTATTGAATTTATTGATTTAACACTAGTTTATTTATTCAATTTAAAAGAAGAGTTTAAGTATTTATTAAATAACTTAAGTAACAAAACAAAATTATTCATTTATAAAATAATTAATTTACATATAGATATAAGAGTTAATAATTGTTTATTTTCGATCTAAATTAGGTTTCTTATTTAGTTAACAAAATTTTGTTAACTAATTTTTTCATATATAAATAATTTTTTGGAGGAAGATATAATGAAAAAGAAATTAAACTCTTCTAGTAAGAGAAAATGGATTATTAATGGAGCTCTAGCCTTTGGTGCAGTTGCTTTATTAACAACAGGTTTTGCTACTTGGATTATTGGTGCTAATAATACAAGTGCTGATGGAAGTACTAGTGTAACAGTTGATACTGCAGAAAGAAATAATATCAACTTAACTTTAACTGTTAACGAACCAAATAATTCTATTTATGTAGGTGAAGACACTAAAGAGGATGGAGCTTATATAAATATTGAAGGTGGTAAAAAGACTGATTTCTCTATTAATGTTTCAATTGTCTTAGAAATTGGTAAAGATGTTGAAAAGAAACCTACAAAGTTAGTTTTTGATTGGAAAAAAGAAGCTAGTGAGGAGCCTGATGGTGAAGCTACTGATGTAAATACAATTAATTATGTTACTGCAAATAGCGCAACTCATGTAAATGTTGGTGGTGATGGTGGTAGAGTAAACGGGACTAAATATACTTATATTGATTTAAATACTGAAGCTACAACACTAACAATTCCTGCTGAAAGCGGTTCTGGATGGACAGTTACAACGGGCGAGAATTCTAGATATGAATTTACTGGAGATTTAACTTTATTTAAATGGGGTAGTTTCTTTAATAATGAAGCACCAAGTGTATATTATGATGGCTTATATGAAGAAAGCAAAATTACAAATTCAAGTGCTGATGTCGATAAAGTTTATAACGAAATAATGGCAATGCACAGTGCTTTACACAAAAAGACATTACAATTAACTTTAACTGCTACTACAGGTGAATAATTTTTAAAAGAATACATTTATGAAAAAGAAAAATAAAATAATTATTGGTGCAATTAGTGCTTTTACTTTAGTTAGTGTTGCTACAATCGGTTTTTCTAGTTGGGTAATTGGTGTTCAGCAACAAGAAGTTGATGTTGAAGGACTTCAATTAAGTGTCGATACAGTCGAAAACGATAGTGTTTTCTTAGATGTTACTTTACCAGCTGAAGAAACTGTAAAAATCTGTGAACCTAGTAAAGTTACTAGAACTGAAACTACTGATATAGTTGGAACTAGTGATACTACTTCTAGTGGCGGAATCGGTTTTGCAGCTGATGCAATGACATTTAGTTTAGATACAATTACATTAAGAGTTGGTAAAAATGTTTCTAGTGCTAATACTCCTAAAGGAGTAAAGTTTACTTTATCTAAAGAGGATGGAAAAAATACATTTAATACTGTTAAAACTAACGAATTCGCTTCATCTGAAGATGGATGGGAAGATAAAACAGGAAGAACAGGAAGCTCCTGGACTTATTTAGCTTTAGAAACAACAATTGCTTTAACTGAATTTACCAACGATAGTGAAACTAATAGTTCAGCATCTTACACAACTTATACTTTAGAAGATAAGCAATTAACTTTGCTTTGGGGAACTTTTTTTGGAAACGCAACTGTTTCTGGACAAAATAAGAAGCCAACAGATTTTTATAATAGTTTATATAAAGCTGCAGAACCAGCCCCATCTTTTGATATTTTAATGGAAGCTGCTACTAAAGCTACAACAGAATTAAAAGCAATGAATACAAAAATGACTAATAAAACAATTACTTTAAAAGCTGAGGTAGTTACTGGAGTAATTGCTTAATTAAGGGGAATCTTATGAAAAAAACAAAAAGAAACAAAATTTTATTAGGTACTTCTTTAGGTTTAGTACTTATTAGTGGATTAACAATAGGTTTTTCTAGTTGGATTATTGGACTTCAAAAAACAACTGATGTAGTAGATGGATTAGCTGTTCAAGTTGATACAGTAGAAGATCAAACCGCATATTTAAATATTGGTGTTGCAGAAAATGAAGCTATTAATATTGTTGAAACTACTGCTGATAATACTGCTGATGGTATTAAATTTACTCAAACCGGAGATTTAGAAAATGATTTTAATATTACATTTACTTCATTTCAAGTAATTTTACCTGAAGGAAGTGCTGATTATGATGTAGTTAATTTTGAAGTTAAATTAGTACATAGTGATTCTGAAACTGAATTACCAAAATACAAATATAGTAGTGATGTAGGAACAGATGTTTTAAGTAGAGGCGATAGTGAATATACCTATATTGAAGCAACTAAATTAACTTATACTTTATCGACTGATTTTAAGAAAGTAACAACTGATGGCTATGATTTTTATACTATAAAAACTGATAGCGGCGGAAACATCTTTAAGTTTAAATGGGGAAGTTTATTTGGTGGTGAAAATTCTTCACCAGTAGATTTTTATCAAGGAAAAATAAATGAAATAAATAAAACTGGGCAAGAAGATACTGATGAACAGTTAAAACAAAAACTTAAAATAATGAATCAAGCTAATCATGAGCTTAGTGCAATGCACACTGCATTTTTTGGAGAAGATGGCGGATATACTTTAAAAATTACGGCAAGTTTAGCTAAATCTGCTTAATAGTTTAATATGAAGTTCATTAGAAAAAAGAAACATATAGTTGGAATATTTGCATTACTTGCATTTATCTCGATTGGATCAATTGGATTTTCAAGCTGGATTCTTTCTATTGAACAAAAAGAAGAACTATTTTCAGCAGATATTAATATTGCGACTTCTTGGAATGCTACTGCTATACTTAATGTTACTTCAACAACTAATTCAATTAGTAGTGATACAACAGATAGTAATGTTGCTAATTATAAAGTTCCTTTAGAAGGCGGTGTTATATTTGCTAATGATATAGAGGAAGAAGTAAAAAAAGGAAAACTTGTTTTTAGTCTTGATGCTATTAATAAATCATCTAAAGAAGTAGATGGTGATAAAAATAAAGTGAAAGCTACTAATAATTTATTTGGTAGGACTAATGAGGAAACTTATTCATATTTTGGAACTAGTTTAAAGGAATTTAATGTTAGTAATTTAGTTAATGATCCAAAATATGATTTAAGTGGATATTCTAAATTAAACCTTAGTTTAGAAGACTTTTCGATTGAATATGGGGATTATTTTAATAACACAAATCCTCAAGTATTCTATGATGGATATATCACTACTTATAAAAATAATTATTTAGAAAATAGAGATAATAAGGAAGCTTTAAATACTTATTTAGAAGCGATTAATCAAGCTAAAAATGAATTACGTGATTTTTTTAATTCACTTAATAATGTAACTTTAAATATCAATGTTGAACTTGTTTTTGATGATAAAAGTACTAATTAAATAAGGATCTAACTATGGAGAAAAGCAAAAATAAAATTATTTTATATAGTTTATTAGGATTATCGATTATAAGTTTAGCTGGAGTAGGCTTTTCTAGCTGGGTAATAAATAACACTAAAGAAGCTACAACAGATAACTTTTCTATAACTTTTGGTGAGGTAGTTGAAAACTCAATAACTACTCAAATTACTAGTAGTGATTTACAAATTCGTTTTGATGCCTTAAGTGATGAATATTGTACAAACGAAATAACAAATGGGGAAGAAACTAGTGAAGATTTAAATTATTCAGTTAGCTTTACATTAACTTCAACTGATGTTGATTTAACTACTATTAGTTTAGAGTTTGCTTATTCTAATGAAGAAAATTTTAAATCCACATTAGGTGGAACTACTCAATATATTGATTGTACTTGCTTAACTGATTTTACTTATGAAATGCCTGATAGTGATGTTAGTGATGTTACTGCAACCAATAATAGTGCTGCAACATTTGATGTAACCTATGGTGGATCTAAGTTAACAGCAAATGTAACAGTTAGTTTTTCTTTTAAATGGGGAAGTGTTTTTGGAGAAAATAATAATAATCCTTGTACATCAACAGTTGATAATGTTGTTACTAAATTAAAAGATTTTGAAAATGCTTATAGTGCATTTGAAAATACTACTATTAATTTAAAAATTACACCTAGTTTAGGAAATTAAGATTAAATAATGAAAAAATTCAATAAAAGAAAAATAGGGATTTACTCGTTAATTTGTTTATCTAGTATCGCTTTAGTTAGTGTAGGTTTTTCTAGTTGGATTTTAAATGGGAGTGTAAGTGATGATTCAACACCAATAAGAGCTGTGATTGGTACTGTAATTGATAAAACAATTGTTGCTCATATTGATGATACTGAGAGCGATTATTCTATTAGATTTGATAATTTGTTAGGGACTTCTACTAGTGTAAGTAATGGTGATAACACTAATGTAAGTAATGGTGATAACAAAAAGGAAGATCTAGAGTTTACTATAGTTTATACATTAGAAAGTCCTACGCAAGCTATCAATCAAAATAACTTTAAAGTTGATTTAACTTTTAATGAAGAAGCTGTAAATAGCTATAAAAATTTAATTGATACTACTGATAGTAAAACTTATGTTAACACAAGTTGTTTAACTAATACAAGTTTTACATTGCCAACTACTAATCAAATAGTTAAATCTAATGATTATATAAAGCATGAAATTACTTACGATGTTGATAGTAATTATAAAAAAGTAAGCATTAGGTCGACATTTACTTTTGCTTGGGGAAGTAAATTTAATTATAAAAATCCAGGTTTAATGGATGATGTTAATTTAGCTATTTATTTAAATGATTTTAAAGCTAAAGTAGATCAGTTAGAAACTTTAGTTTTAACTATTACTCCATCTTATATCAAGGCTTAAAGGTATGTCTAATATTGAAATCTTATCTTTAGTTGTTACGATTATATGTTTATTAAGTTTTTGCTTAGTATTTACTTTTTTATTTAGGCATTATTACATTAGCAATATTAATGAAATTAAAGAAGGTAGAGCTGATTTAGATTTAATTGAATACAATAAGGAAGAAGAAATTTCAAAAAAGAAAAATACAAAAAAAGCTAAGATTTACAAGGTTTTTAGTAAAATTAGTGGTTATTTAGTACTTGGAATTGTTGTAGTTATTTTTGGATTTAGCTTATATGCTAGAGTGTTTAATAACAATTTAATATTTGGTAATAGTGGATTTATTGTTATCGCTAGTCCTTCAATGAGCGAAAGAAATGATAGTAATGATTATTTATTTACTAATAACTTAACTAATCAATTTGATACTTATGACATTATTGGAATTAGTAAATATAATAGTGTAGATGGTGTTAATTTATATGATGTAGTAGCATTTTATGGAGAAGATGATGTTATCTATGTTCATAGAATTATTGAAATAAATGATGATAATACTTTTATAACTAGAGGTGATTCTAATTCAATTAGTGATAATAATAGATTATATAAAGGTAATTTAAGTTATGAAAATATTATTGGTTACTATAATGGAGCTAGAGCTCCATTAATTGGAGTATTCGTAATATTTTTACAATCTAATAGTGGAATAATTACGATTCTATCAATTGTTTATTGTTTACTCATGTTTGATCACTATAAATCAAAATATGAAGAAACCTTATATAATAGATTAGATTATTTAGATAAAATAATTCACTTTGATTACTATGAAGATAATAAAGTAAGTGAATTAGTGACTACTAACTATAAAGAATATATTTATTATAAAAATAAAGAATATTCTTTTATTAATGGCACTTATCTTAATGAAAAAGAAGTTAGTAGTGACTATATAGAAAGTATAAAAAAAGAAAAAGAAGAGATATATAAAAGTGATTTATATAGCGATAAAGTCGATACAAAGTTAATTGATAAACTTAAAAATATCTTTAAGAAAAATAAAGAAGATAGTAAAGAAAATAACTTAGATAAAAAGGAGTAAACTTATGAAAACACATTTTACAAGAAAGAATTTAATTACAATTGGTCTAATATATTTCTTTTTAGCATTAGTTTTATTTAGTGCTTTATGTTTAGATGGATCTGGTATTTTTGTTAGTGATAACCCTATTGCTGAAATGGGTAATGCCTTTAATTTTCTTAAAGTAAACGGATCAATTAATTTTTATATTTTACTAGCTTGTTTTCTTATATATGTTTTACTATTTTCAACTTCATTAATTTATGAAATTAGACTTGCTAAATATTATGATGAAAGTGCTTTTTCTAAAAAGTGGTTAATAGTATATGGCGTTACTTTCTTAATTTGCTTAGTTTTATGTTTTGGAATTGGCTTATGCGCTCAATATCCTTATGACATAGAAATTATTAAAAATAATTTTATCTTACTAGGTGAATCTTTACTTATTGGTCTTATTTTATTTTTACTTTTAGGAAGTTTTATTTTTGCGATATGTTTACTAGTTATTAATTTTAAAAATATTGATAAACCATTTAGATTTTTTGGAAGTAGAACTAAAGAACTTGAAGAAAGCGAGAAAAAAGAAAGTGAAGAAGAGAGTGCTAGGCTTGATGAACAAGGGAATCTAGCTAGTGCATTTGGTGAAAGTAATGAAAGTATTTTAAGTGCATCTAGTGGTGCTAGTGGTGTAAGTGCTTTAGCTAGTGGAATAAGTAATAACGCACTTGATGAAACAAAAACTTTAAAAGATAAAGAGATTGTTTTTCCTGGGCTTTGTTCAATTGATGTCATTAATGAAGCAAATCGAGAAGAAGATTTTAATGATGAAAATATTAATTTAAAAGATTTAGCTGATAACTTTAGAAAATATTTAGCTAAAACTGAAAAGTTATATTTTGATATCTCAACAATTAGAGAATTTATTTCTGGACTTGCTAGTTCCAGACTTATCATTTTAGAAGGTTTAAGCGGTACTGGTAAATCTTCTTTAGCCAGATATTTTAGTGAATATATTAGTGAAAAAAGTTATTTTGAACCTGTTCAAGCAACTTGGAGAGATCGTACAAGTTTATTAGGTTTTTATAACGATTTTTCAAAAAGTTATAACGAAACAGAATTTTTAAAAAGAATGTATGATGCAACTTTTAAGCTTAATCATATTAATATAATGGTTTTAGATGAAGTTAATATTTCTCGAGTTGAATATTATTTTGCTGACTTTTTATCAATCTTAGAATATCCAGTTGATGAATGGAAACTTAAAATAATGCAACTTCCATATGATTTTGATCCACCACTTCATTTAGAAGATGGAATTTTAAAAATACCTTATAACACCTGGTTTATTGCTACTGCAAATAAAGATGATTCAACTTTTACTATTACTGATAAAGTTTATGACCGTGCTATAACTATTAGTTTTGATGATCAAAATATACCTTTTGAAGTTAATGAAGAAGTTAATAAGATCACCTTAAGTTATGAAAAACTTCTTAGTTTATTTAACGAAGCAATAAATGATGAAACTAAGATTATGAAAGAAGATGATTGGACCAAGTTTAGAAGTTTAATAAATTATACATACGATACTTTTGATATAACAATTGGTAACCGTATAATGCATCAACTTGAAACCTTAGTTCCTGTTTATATTGCTACTGGTGGAACTAAGTTAGAAGCACTAGATTTTATGTTTAGTCGAAAAGTAATCTCTAAACTAGAAGGTAGATTTGAAGACTATATTAAACAAGGTTTATTTGACTTAAAAACTTTAATTAATAAAACCTATGGGGAAGATACTTTTAAATTAACTTTTAAAGAGATTAATCGATTAATTAAAAAGTTATAAAGTATAAGGAAAAATTTAAATGATAAAAGAAGATTATTTAGAAAATATCACTTTAAAAATAAAGAGTTATGTTAATAAACATAATGATTTTAGTGATCTTTATAATCTTCTTTTAACAAGTAAAATTAAATTAAATTATAAATATAATTATAATGAAGCTTTAATTAAAGCAAGTGAAATAAAATTAGTTTTAGATAAAATCATTTCGATAATTTATAAACCACATATTAAATCAATTACTAATGAAGTTATTTTAAGAAGTGAACTTGTTAATAATGTCTCAGTTGATTCATTTAGAAAGACTACGAAAGATATAAAATTGTGGAAATTAAAAGATAATAATAAATTAACTCCAGAATATGTTTATAGTTTAGAAAATATCGATACAATCGATACTTATGAAAATAGATTTATATCTTTATTAGTAGACACATTAGATAAAGTAAATAAAGAAATATTACTTAACTTAAATCCTTTAATGACTTCAATAGAAGAAACTTATGAAAGAAGTGGTTTAAGTTATGGAGTTAATTCAATTATGAGTGATTTAGTTAATAATCACTTATATCCATATAGTGATTTATTAACTAAAGTTAAAACTAGTAAAGCTAGTGTTTATAAAGTAGTTAAATCGATCTCTACGAAAATAAAACATATTAAAGGAAGTGAATTTTATAAGTTAACTAGTAAAAAGTTAACTTATAAAAATATTTTACCTACTAATATTTTACTTCATGATCCTTTATATAACTATTGTTATAAATATTATAAAGAAAATTATCTAAATGAAGATTTAGATAATTTAAATAAAGATACTTATTACTATAACTATGTTCTCATTAGTTTAATAAAGCATCTTGCTTTATTAAATATTGGAAAAACTAGTATTTCTAAATCTAGTAAAGTATATATAGATAATAATAAGAGATTAAGATTTAATAAGATTGCTTTTAAAAAAGGTTTATTTTCATTTATTTTAAATGAAGATCCATCTAATTTAGGGTTTTATATTGAAACTAAGTTAACTAATAGAGCAATTAGAGTTGATACTAAAGTAAATAACACCTACAAAAATTTAAACTATGTTTTAACTAGTTTAAATTTTTATAAAGATAATGAAGATAGATTAATTAAAACATTAAAAAATAGCTATGCGATAAATAATAACCTATTTACGATGAATAACTTAATTGGTAATTATGATAATGTCATTAATTTATCGATATATAAAGAAGATTCTGAAACTATCTTAAATAACTATTTATCTAGTTTAGTGATGTTATTTAATTGTGATTTAGATTTAATAAAGACTAAGTGTCCAGTATGTGGGAGAAATGAGATTAGTTTTGATGGATATAACTATCGATGTTTAAACTGTGGAAGTTATTTTTCAATAAACGATACTTCTAAAGGAAGTTTAATGCGGCTTAAAAGCTTAAGGAGAATTTAATCTTATGGTAGAAAATGTTAATTTAAAAGATAACACTTTAGATAGTAAAGAAAATAATGATTTAGATATTTTTAGTGCTGAAGATAATTTTAAAGAAATAGATTACGCTTTAGAACTTAAAGATGTTTATAAATCTTATGGAAAGAAAGAAGTTTTAAAAGGATTAAATCTCAAAGTCAAAAAAGGAGAAGTTTTTGGTTTTATTGGAAAAAATGGTATTGGTAAATCAACGACAATTGATTGTATTGTAGGTTTAAAAGATTACGATAGTGGAGAAATTTTAGTATTAAATTTAGATAATAAAAAAGATGCTTTAAAATGTAAAAGTTTAATCGGTTATGTTCCTAGTGAACCAATAACTTACGAAATGATGAGTGGAAACGAATATTTACAGTTTATTGCTAGCTCTTATGGAATGATTCAATCTTCTTTTAATAAAAATTATGCTTTTTTAATTAAAAAGTTTTCAATGACTCCTTTAGATATGGACCGTAAGATTAGAGAATATTCTCATGGTATGAAGCAAAAGGTTTGTTTAATGGCTAGTCTTATCCATAATCCTAAAATTTGGATACTAGATGAACCTACTGTCGGACTTGATATTATGGTTTACGAAGTTTTACTTAAAATGATTAAAGAATTTGCCTTACATGGAAGAACTGTTTTTATTACATCTCATAATATTGAGTTAGTTTCTAAAGTGTGTGATAGAGTTTCAATTATTAATGAAGGTAGGGTTGATACGACGATTGACTTTAAAAAAGAACCTCTTAAAAGAAGAGATTTATCTAAAATTTTCTTTAAGATCTACGGGGATATTGAATAAATTAGTATGGTTTTTGATTTAGTTAGAAAAGAGCAATATTTAAATAATTCTAATAGTCTAATAGGCTATAAGAAGTATTTAATGTGGTTAATTAAACTTATTTTTATTGGTTTATTTATTGCCTTAGAATGCTTTATTTTTTTATCACTCGATAAAAAAATAGATGAATATAGTTCTTATGGAATATATGATTTTCTAGTTTTATTTTTATTCATCATGTTTATTATTAGTGCAATAAACTCCTTGTTTATTACTAGAAAACTTCTATTTAATAGGTTAGATAGTCAAATTTTACTTCCTTTACCGATAAGTAGTGGAGAAATTATTTATTCTAAATTATTTTATTTATATTTTGAGCAAGTAGTGCTAAATCTATGTATATCTACCCCGTTATTAATATGTTTTGGAGCTACTAGAACCTTTATTCCTTATTTTTATGTATTTAGTGTTATTTATCCATTTTTAGTTAGTTTACTTACGCTTGGTGTAAGTTTAACTCTTGTTGTTCCTTTTGAATATATTTATAACTTTTTAAGAAAATACGATATAGTGCAGTTTATTTTAGGAGTTATAGTAGTAGTTTTACTTTGTTATGCTTATCAATATGTATTAGATATCTTTTTAATCGCTTTAAATGATTCTTCTTTTGGAGGAGTTTTTAGTGACTCTTTTGTTAATTCTTTACATAATATTGCTACTTATTTATTACCAATTTCTAATTTACTTAGAGCAGTTATATATGGTGAAAATATTTTAAGTGCGATATGTATTTATTTTGGATGCATCGTAGTATTTTATTTAATTGGTATTAATTTATCGACTTATTTTTATAATAAAATGAATAAATTAGATTATTATAAAACTAGTGATAAAAATACTAAGAAAGTAAAAGAAATAAAAGTGTTATCTCCTTTTAAGATTTTACTTAGAAAAGAGTTTATTTTACTATTTAAAGATAGTTCTTATGTCTTTAGTTATACTTCTTTACTCATCATGATGCCTTTTTTAAGTTTTGTAGTTATAAGTAGTTTAAATTCAATAATTTACGATAATTTAAGAATATTTGCGGTATATTTTCCTGAACTTACTAGTGGACTTAATTTAACTTTAATCCTTTTATTTATTGGAGTTATTAATGCTAATGCTAGTTTAAGTATCTCTAGAGAAGATAAAGCAACTTTAATCATTAAATATATTCCAATTAGTCCTATTAAACAAATTGGTATTAAACTAATTGCTCCAATTAGTTTAAGTAGTTTATCACTTTTTATTTCTTTAATAGTTTTAGTGGGCACAAGCGAAGTGTCTTGGTATATATTTTTAGTAGCTTTAATTATAGGGTTATGCTTAATAGTTTTTTCTAATATCTTTGGGATTTTAATTGATATGCATGACCGTATATCAACTAAAAAATATAAATTAAGTTATCTAAATAACTTAATTAGTATTGTTTATCCTTTATTTATATTAGTGATCCATTTTTTACTTAGTTTTATTAAGTGTCCTAGTGCTTTAATTTATATTTTAGAAGTACTTATTAGTATAGGTTTAATTACTCCTTTATTTATTAATTTAAATAAAAGAATGAATAAATTATTTACATTAATGGAGGTTAATAGTTAATTATGAAAAAGAAGACTTTAGTAATTTTACTTATTATTCCTTTTATTATTGGTTTACTTAGTTTTGTAAGTGTAGTTTTACTTAATATTACTAGTGCTAGTAATATTAGTGCTATTAAAACTCCATATAACACAGATGGGGAAGGGTTTAAAGTTAGTGATACTCCATATTTACTTGAAGCAACCCCAGTGATAAATGATCCTAATATAATTCTTAGAGATGGAAATAATTTAGTTTGGGAAATTGTAGATAGTGAAAGTGTTAAAGATATAGCAACAGTTAGTAGTACTGATAACGAAACATTTTATTTAAACGCCTTAAGTGAAGGTGAAGTTACTTTAAAATGTAAAACCGAAAATGGTGGAGTAGAAGTTAATATTAAAGCAATAATCTATGAAGATGGGGCAATTATTATCACTCCTAGTAGAAGTGGGACTGGTACTCAAGTTGAAGATACTCGTTATTTTGGAGAATACGATATTAGTTATGATGAAGTTAGTAAAGATACTAAATTAACCAAAAACCATGCAAAAGTCCAGTTAAATATAAATATTTATGGAGATAATATTAGTGAAAATGATTTAGAATTAGTAGAAACTAGTTCAAATATTACTTATGAAAATAAAGTTATAACGATTAATGATGAAGGAGATGGAAGTGGCTATCTCACTTTAAGAGCTAACTATATTAGTAGCACTTACACCTTTAATATCGTTAATAATGGAGTAAATGTTTATAACTATAATGATTTATTAATGTGTACTAATTTTTCTAGTAGTGGAGAAATTGTAGTCTTACAAACTTCTTTAGGAAGTCTAAAAGAAGTCTATAAAGGAAATGATGTTCCTATTAGTGGAAGTGTAGGAGAAGAACAAGGTGCTTATAAATATGAGGTGAGTTTACCTTTAGAAAGGCTTGATCCTAGTGAAAATATTGAGTTATTTGGGAATTATGATGTTAGTAATGATTCATTTAATTTTAATAATGAATTATATTACACTGAAACTACTTATAATCATAAATATTTAGATGATTGGAATAAGGCTCATCCCGATAGTGAAGTTTCAACGGATATTAAGGTTGGAATAAGAGTTCAAAAAGATTTTTATGGTAATGGTTTTAACATTAACATGAATAATTTATGCTTTCCAAATAATGGAACTATTTCTCAAGATGTTTTAAAGCTTGCTCCAAGCGAAAAAGACTACTTCTTTGGGCCTTTAGCTTATGTCACAATTGGCGCTCCAAATGTTTTTCCTAGTGTTGTAAAAGCTTATGGAGAAGATAATGCTGGATTAATGATTGATGGAGATAATATCACAGTTAACGATTTAAAGATTCAAAATATCGATGATAATTCGAATAAAAGGAATTATGCCTATATTGGAACAGTTATTGAAGTAAATGGCGAAAATAATACTATTAAGAATTCAATTATTAGATTAGGTAAAACTTTAGTTAGAGCTTTTGATAGTGATAATTTATTAATTGATAATTGTATTTTAAGTAGAAGTGGAGAATTTTCTTTAAAAATAGGGAGTAATGAAGAAATTAAAGCTGATCAAACTAAAGAAATTAATTATGAATATGATGGACAAGATTATAGTTTTAATTTCGATGAATTCTTTAGTATATCAAATAGTGGTTTAGGAGCTAATTCTTTATTAGAAGAATATTTAGGCTTAGAAGATACTGGAATAAATTTGCCAAGTAATGTTTTATACGATATGTTAAGAACTTTACAAGATGCTTTAAATAATACTACTAATATAGTTAATAACGATGGAACAATTAATTATGCTTCAGAAGTTACCGTTAATAATACATCATTTGAAGATAGTGGTTTATTTAGTATTGCATTTGAAACTAGATTTAATGGACCATTTTTATTTAATGGATTAAGTTCAAGTATTCAAAGTGTTTTAAGTGCTTTAAATAGTCCAACTCCTGATAATATCGGTGGAACTTCTTTACCAGTTAAACTTAATTTAACTGGTGATACATATTTTTATGATTATAAAAATATTAATAATATCGATGTCACTAATTTAATTGAAGAAAATATTTCAACTTATTTAAGTGGTGTAATAGGAGAAGATGTTAATGTTACAATTGATAACTTTTTCCCTATGAGACCTATTTTAATAGATAGAGCTACCGAATTAGATTATATATATCAAGATGATAAAAATGACAAATACTTAAATACAATGATTGCTTATTATGGTGGAGGATTAAATTTATCTACCTTAGATACATCTAATTTAAATGAAAATAGTTTAGAAACTATGAGTGAAGAAATAAATGTTGATTTACTTTCAGAAAGCGATAAATATGTTAGTTCAAATAGAATTGCTCAAATTTTATCCCGCTGTGTTTTATTTGCTGCAGGGTTTGAACCATTTAAATTTATTACTAATGGAAAGGTAAATAATGATGTTCCACCACTCTTTGGTGAACATCCAACAGTTAATACATTAAAAGAAAATCTAACAAAATAAGGAGGTTCTACAATGTTTTTGAAAAAAAGAAATAAAATACTATTAACATTTAGCTTATTAATTAGCAGTTTAAGCTTAGCTAGTTGTAGTGCTTTCTTTGGTGGAGATGAAGGCTACTTGATTAGTGATTTATCTACAACTACTGATAGTGAAGGAAATACGATAGTTACCATCACTTTTGATAATGAAGATATTGCTCCTGTTGTTTTTACTATTCCTAAAGGAATTAGTGGAGATCCTGGTGTAGGGATAGAAAGTATAACACCTAGTTTAAATAGCGAAGGTAATGAAGTGACATTAACTATTACTTATACCGACTCAAGTTTAGAGCCAACAGTTTTAACCATTCCCGTAATTAGTGGTGAAAACGGAGTCGGTATAAGTAATGTTATTGTAGGAAAAGATGAAATCGGAAATACTACTATACAATTTGAATATAGTGATGGAAGTACAAGTGATGTTATTACTATAAATAAAGGAGAAGATGGGGTAGATGGAAATGGAATCGAAAATTTTGAAGTTTCATACGATCCTAGTTCTAATTCATATAGAATTGTTGTAAGTTTCACTGATGAATCTATGGAAGATCAAGTATTTACTATCACCAATGGTAGAGATGGGAATGGAATAGTAAATATAACGACCAAGGAAGATAGCGAAAGTTATACTTTAATTATTGAGTATAGCGACGGATCATCTCAAGAAATTTCTTTTAGTAAACCTTCAATTAACCGTTGGCTGAATGGAAATGGGACACCATCTAATAATATTGGTAATAGTGGTGATTTTTATTTTGATAGTAATAGTGGGACTATTTATAGAAAAGAAGGTGACAATTGGTTAATGTTATTTTCTTTAAACCAAGAACAAACTACAACAAATTATCAAGTTACTTTCCATACCAATGGTGGAAATTGGAAGTTCATCGATAGTCAAGATCCATCTTCTATAAATAGAAACAAGACATTGGTTGTAAACAAAGGCGATTATATAAATTTAAATGATGATACTTTTGAAATTTATAGAGAAGGTTACTCTTTTAATGGCTGGTGGACTGATATGGAATTGACTCCAAATAGTGGACATTTTACAAATCTAACAGCAGTTAATTCTAATCTGGATCTTTATGCAAGTTGGATAAGTGAATAATTATGAAATTAAAAAAATTCAATAACATTTTCTTAATTAAAATAATAGCTTGTTTTTCATTAATTTCACTTTTTAGTGTAGGTTTTGCAAGCTTTTTGATTGAAAATGTTAGCTTTTCTAGTTCACTCAACGGGAGTTTTAATGTTCAAGATATTACTAAAGAAAACGATTATGTTACTTTAAAAATCTCAAAGCGCTTTGATAAAAATGAATTTTTGAAAAATGTAGATACTAGTAGAAAGGATTCTTCCAAAATTGACAAATTAGTTGCTTCATTAAACCGGGAAAATAATGGTTCGAATTCAAATTACTTAGGAGATTTAAGAGATTACTTTTATTTATACGATGCTAAAAATCCATTTAGTGAAAGCGGACCTTATATTAGTGTTTTGAATAATAATGAAACATTATATTTTGAAAATCATTCTTATAATGAAGAGCTAAATAAACTTGATTCATCTTTATATTATTCTAATTCTTATGATTTAATTGATACAAATAATACGGTCTTTGATACAAATGAAATTAACCGACAAATGGAAATAATAGCTTGTTTATTAGATCCTAGTAATGGAAACGAAGTAAAATATGGAGAAGTTACTAGAAATGATAGTTTTAATTATATTAAAATTTATTATACTGAAGTTCCAAGGGTTGATAATAATAGTAATATAACTAGTTATGAATATCGTTTTCATATTTTTTATCATTATTTGAATAGTAGTGAAATATATCGTTATGATGTAAATTACAATTATAGTACTTCAAATCTTTATACAAGTACAACTACGCTTGTCCCAAGTGTAACTGTAAATAATTTCTCTAAAACAGATTCTTTAAATAGCACAAAAGATAGTACAACTACTATAACATATACAAGTAATTTTAATTCAAATAATACGACAATTGCTTTAAATTCGTCTAGAAATAACAACAATGGTGGGTATGATGCTCAATTAACTAATATTGATTTAAATAAAACTAAAGATGATTTTGCTTCTTATGATGAAAGAATTAGAAATTATATAAGTTCTATTAGTACCAATATTGTAAGTGGAACTACTTTAGAAATAATAAGCGAAACCGATGAAGGAAGTAATATTTCTAACCCACTATCTTTTGTTAAAGTTTATGAATCTAGATTAAAAACAATTAATAGTAATAGAATTGATCGATATGGAGTATATATCTTGTTTTTTGACAAGGTTTCTGGAGAACTAATTCTTTTAACTAATACAAATAGGTATTATAGCGGTACAAGTTATACTGATACAAATTGGCCTAAACTTAATATTTTTTCAAATAATACTTATGGTTTTAAAGATGATAAAGGAAATGCGAGAACAGGAGGAAGCTACTCTAGTAGCATTGTTCCTGATTCTAAATATTCAAGACAATACATTCGCTTTTATATGACACATAGTCAAAATTCAGCAATTCAGAATCAAGTTTATTATATATTTAATCAATATTATGAAAATATTGATACAAACGCTACTTTTGATTATTTTACTAAAAAAAATTTAATTGATTACATGTTATTAGTAAACAACAATGTAAAAAATCCACCTAGCGGAGGAAAAGCTGAATATAAAGATTTAAACATTGATATAGCTTATCCATATCTTTATGGTTTTATGACAAGATATCGTACAAGTGATAATAAGTACTATAATTATCGAGTAAATATTTTCTACTATTATACTGGAGATAATGCAAGTAGTAATAATCAAATTAGATTATTACAACTTAGCTATAGTGTAGTAGATGCCTCTAATGAATCAATAACTATTGATGAATGGCCTACTTTCACAATTAATGAATTATATATTTCAAATCGTTATCACGACGAAGCTTCTTATATAAATTACACATTTGATTTTGAAAATGAAAGCATTAATAAAAACAGTGAAACTAGAACTAGTAATTTTGGTTCAGTTACGGGTAATTTAGACCTTAATTTTATTGAAGATGAAATGGTTAGAAATGAAACTAAATACAGAAATATTAATAGTTTAGTTAATTCTTATTCTATCCAAACGCCAATCGATTTTAATAGAAATTATGGACTGAATTATTCAATAAATGATAACGGAAATTATAATTTTGTAAGCTATTATTCCTTAATTAATAATTCAGGCACCTCTAAATACTCTAATACTTATACTTTTGGACCTAATCTTTATGGCTTTTATTATGGAATAGGAACCGGTAAAAATCCAGATAGTGCTATTTATAATGTGACAAATTTAGAAAATAATCCTAACACATATAACTATTTATCAAACGACTTTTATTTAAATGATAGTTACATAGATATTCTTTCTCAAAAAGATAACAAGATGTTTACTTATGTTTTTAAGAACGATTCAGCAAATGAAACTCGTAAATTTGTAATAGGGATAAATAATACTAAAACAAAAACTCAACTTTTTAGGACATTTGATAGCATTAGATCTAATTTTATAGACATTGATTACAACATTAAATTAAAAGTTAAAGAAAATTATAAAGGTTTAGCTTCAGAACTTATAAAATCTTTTGATTTTAATTTAGATCTCAGTATGAAAGAATTCGAGGTATAGGAAAATGAAAAAAAGAAGACATTATTTTATTTTTACATTTTTGTTATTCGTTATAGTTAGTACTTTTACTATTGCTTACTCAATTACTTTTAATAACATTAATTATAGTTATGATACTAATAATAGTTTAGAAGAAAATTATATTCGATTAGATTATAATGATGGAACAAATAGAACTTATGATTATTACATAAGTGAAAGCAGTGCAACCTTAGACTTAAATAGAAGTGATATTATATCTCAAATTAATGAAACTAAAAATCATACTTTTAACGGATGGTATCTAACAAAAAGTGGTTTTAATAGTGATGGAAGTAGTTCATTATATAAAGGAGAAGAAATAAATTCAGGAACAATCCTTTATGCAAAATACATCAATAATGATACTAATGATTTTACAACGATAAATCCATCTACAAGTGAAAATAGGAATCTTGTTTATTTATCAAGCTATGGAATTTTATCTTCTAGTTATACAATTAATGAAGGTGAATCCGTTAACATTTATTATGACAATAGTAATACTAGTTATAACAGCACGGAAAATAATAACGGTACAGCAATAGCTTATCCAAATCAAGCTGGTTTATATTTAATCCTCGATAGTAACATTTTAATCAATGGTGGAACACTTCAATTAAATTCTGTTATAGGTGGTAATACTAGTCTACTTCAAAATTATTTAACTGATGTAACTAAATTTACTTGTCTAGATTTAAACGGTTATACAATAACCATTACAAATGGTGGAACATTAAATGGATATGGAATGATCATAAATTCAAGTGAGGAAAACGGAGGAATTATTGTCGAAAACGGCTCATTACTTACCCCGTTTGTAGTTTATGGCTTTGGTGGAGGAGGAAAGACCGCTTCTTTATACGCAAATACATATGTTCCTTTTGATAATTACTTATGTCCTTATTTAAGCTGTGAGACTTTATTTTATAAAACAGGAAAACTTATTGGTCACGCTAGTCTTTACGCAAATGATGACAAGCATTCGACAGATATTGAATTGATTGGTGGCAAGGAAACAGCCCTTTTAGGCATTGAAGAAGGATTTATAATTAGAAATCAAACATCATATTTGGATTTATTAAAAGAAGTAAATAATTATTATAGTATTACTAATTTTTTAGATTTATTTACTCCTAATAATTATCGTGAAAGCATTATATTTTGTAGCAACCCTAGTGAACATTTAAGCAATTTAAACCTGAATTCGCATATTTCGGTAAATAAATGCAAAATACAAATGAATGAATTGACAATGACTGTTAGTGTAGGTATGGAAGTAACAGTATCTATGAGATATGTTGATTTCCCAATCCCATCTTTTTTTGATATTTATGGTTATAATACTGATTTTACTTTCAGTATTGGGCTTATTGCAATGCCTAGTTCAACTATATTTTTTGATGAAACATCTTCAATTTATTTTTCTACAAGTATCTCAGACAAGGATAGAGATTCTCAAACCTATAATATTTATGCACGAATATCAACTTTGGATGAATATCCATTGGATTTTAAATATAAGCTAAATAATGGTAATTATTCATATCCTGATGGAAGTATTCCAAGTTCGGGGCAAATAGGCGTAACTAATAGATTAATATCCAATACAACACAGGCATATATTAAAATTGCTGGAAGTTTAAATTTTGATGATACAATAAGTAATTTTAATCTTAATTCTTCTTATGAATTTTATAGTATTGGTGGAAACATAGATTTATCTGATACTGCATTAAATAACTTATTTGAAAATAGCGACAAAGTTAAAATAAGTAATTATTATATGAGTAGTCTATTTTATTCCACTGGAAGTGGTATAACTGGAAGATATTCGATGAATTCATCGAGATATTATGTAAAGCCACTAATTTCTTATAACAAGGCTTATTTTCAAATCGGACAAGATTTTAAAATAGTTTCAACTGACAAATTTGACGAAAATAATAACCTTTATTATTTAGGAAATGATGTCTATTTTTATTTATATACAACAAACAATTATGTTTCTTCTACAGAGAATTTTCTCTCATTGTCGGCTTTAGCTAAGCATGCACCATATAAAACAAAATTTACTGACAGATTTAATAATTATCAAGGAAACTATGTTAAAGCAGATGGTGACGCACATGTTTTAAATTTGAATGGGGAAGAAATTTATTATATCACTTACAATAATAAAAATTATGTTTATGTCAGCGGAGCTTATATACCGGTAAACGAAACTCCTTCCGAGGAGAACCTAGCTTCAATCCCAATTGATAATATAAATAAATTTTCTAGAAGTGAGAATGGACAAGATATTTACTCTACAGGAAATACAGTATATTACGATAGCTTATATTTACATAGATGGAGGTTAAATTTACCAAATGCATAAAATTAAATCTTATCTAGGAATACTTTCGATTAGTGGAGTTTCAACTTCACTTTTATCTGTTGGGTTAGCTAGTTTTTTAATAGGCGGAAATTCAAAAATTGAAGGAAACTTTTCTATTGAATTAGGAGATATACAATATAAGAATTTAAACATCCTAAATTTATCTTTTCCTAATGAAATTATTTTCGATTGGAATATAGAGCAATTAAATTCAGGACAATCAAATTTGAATTTTGTCATAACTGGTACAATAGAAAATTATGACATTGATTGGAACGAAATTAATTTTTATTTACAAGTTGATAAAGAACATAGAGAAAACTATTATTATTTAATTGACAATGGATATTTAATAGAACCTAAAATTAATAGTTTAACGAAAGAATGCAGTTTGTTAACTGAAGGAAGAACAGGAACCTTTTATCAAAACGATTTATATAATAGTGCTGGAATAATTAAAAGAGATTTTATATTAAACTATGCTTTTGAATATGGTAGCTTTTTTAATTTTTTAAGTCCAAATGAATTTTTTAATAGTAATATTTCTAATGATTTTAAAGCTGGTAATGAATATACTGACGAGGAAATAAAAGAAATTCACAATAAATTTAGCATATTAGAAGATGCTAAATTTACGATATATATCGATTCAACAAAAGAAAATGATAAATATGCTTTAACTTTTAATGCTAATGGAGGTAATTTCGGCAATAACGAAACTATTACTTTTAACAATTTAGACTATCATAGTATTATAAATCCTCCGATTCCAAGTAAAGCAGGTGAAATTTTTTCAGATTGGGGAACAATCTCTAATGTCACATATACACCAAATACCAGAATTTATTTAAATGAGTTAGTCGATAATCGTATACACTCTATTACTTTAAATGCAAATTGGGCAACCTTAACTTCAAGTCTTAATATAAATGTTTTAAGCAGTGAAGAATATATAGATGCAGAAGTTGAAGTTCAAATTTATTCTTTATTTCAAGAAGACATCACAAAGCAAAATTTAAATAATGGTATTAACTCAATAAGTGTAAATATTGGCGATACTCTTATTTTTACTAAATTAATTAATGTAGATGATATTTCTTTTAATAATTTAGAATATGATTCTGATCTTGATCGATATGTTGTTAGTGGTCTAAATCCTTCAATGACTATTACTCCAAAGAAGAAAATTTCTCTTAATACGGAATTTAGTTCAACTGGTATTACTAATCCATATAATGCTAGTTTTACAATACTTGTCGAAGATGGCAAAAGTTTTAATGTAACTTACGAAGATATAAGTACTCATTCGATTGTTTTAGGAGATGGAATAAAATTTAGAATTGAAAACGCTTTAGGATTTAAAAATCTTGAAGTTGAAAATGCTATATTAGAAGATGGTTGGTATATACTTGAAGAAAATACTTTAATAAAAGTTACTCTAAGCGAAAAAGTTAATGTCAGTTTAGTTTATGATTCAACTGGAGTAACTAAGCCAATTGGAGAAATTGATTATTATTTAGATATTAATGATGTTAGAACTCAAAATCAAATATCGTATGGTAATTCCTCTATTGTTATAGCGTATGATGATTTATTTTTAATAAATGATTTACATGGCTTAGATTCCTTCGAAGTAGATGGTGCAGTTTTAAGTGATGGAAAATATAAGCCAAATTCTAATAATGTGGCGATTACTTTTAAGCCAAAAGAATCTTTGGATATAAAATATAAGAAAGTTGATAATGATAGTAAAACACCTACAATATCTTTCGATTTAAAAAATGACTTAGGTTTTAGTAGGTCATTTAATGATGTATCTTGTAATGCATCTGAAGGAATTATTGCTGAAAATTTATTTGTTGAAGGGGATTATATTAATTTTACGAGTTGGGATAACGTTGATAGTGACCCTGTTGCTGATAAAAATGTCATATCTGTTAACCCAAGTGAATGTTTATTAAAAGATACTTTAGTTTTAATGGCAGATTTAACCATGAAGAAAGTACAAGATTTAAACTTAGGTGATTTAGTTTTGGTTTTTAATCACGAAACAGGCTTAATAGATAAATCGCCAATTATTTTCATTAACCATAAAAACGAAAAGGAAAAGGAAGTTAATATACTAAAATTAAAATTTGATGATGACTCAAGTTTAGAAATAGTTAAAGACCACGCGCTTTTTGACATAAATCTAAATAAATATGTAGTAATTTCTTCAAATACTGTTGATAAGTTTATTAATCATAAGTTTTATTGCTATGATGGGAAAAGATCTTATTTAGTCAAATTAATAGATTTTGAAATTTATAGCAGCGAAGAAAATATGTACTGTCCTGTAACGGCTTTCCATATGAATTTATTTGCCAATAATATTTTAACTATGCCAACTCTTTCTTATGATATTACAGGTCTTTACAACATTTTTAAATTAGATAAAGGTATGAAATATGATACCAAAAGTAAGAGCGAAGATATTGCTCGATACGGATTGTTTTCTTATGAAGAATTTATTAAAATAATTAAAATTTCTAAAGAGGCATTTGATGTTTCACCAGCTGTTTATTTAAAAGTTTCTTTAGGGAAGAAACTTATTACAAAAAAGCAAATTAAGCTTATTGTTAACTATCTTCTGAATAACAGCTTGATTAGTTAATAAATATTTCACTTATAAGTTTTTAACTTAATAAATAAGTGTCTTCATTTTTAAAAATATTAATTTTTAAATTTATACCTCATACTACCCATCATTTTTACCATTTGTACGAGGAGGGGTAATTAATGAGAAGATTACTATTAGCGCAAGATGAGAATTAAATAGAACTTGTGGATTGCTTATAATGAGCGATGTGAAACACATGGATGGTTTGAAATTACCATTTGGTGTTGATATTGAAATTTTATAATTATTGACTACGAAGTAAAAACTGAACAAAATATTGGATTAGGAAGAAGCGATATTTTAGTAACTCCTAAAGAAAACAAAGAAAACTCGTTTGTATTCGAACTTAAATATATTAAAGAAGAAAGTGAAGAAAAATTACAATCCTTAGCTAATGAAGCTTTAAAGCAAATTAAAGAGAAAGAATACTATAAAGACATGCTTAAAAAAGGGTTAAAAAAAGTTACATTGTATGAGTTTGCTTTTAGTAAAAACAAATTAAAAGCAGTAAGTGTGGCTATTTCAAATAGAAAAAGTTAATAGATTATTACTAAGCGCCGATAATCTATTTAAATCTAAAAAGTCGATAGCATAATAAGAACGATGATGTTACTTATAAAATTAAAAATTTTATAAGTTTTGAATATAACTTTGAATCCTTAGAAGGATATGATTTAGATTCTTTAATAGATGATATTGAAATTAAAACCGGATTCGACACGATATATTATTAAAAATAATAAAATAGTTTAGATTAAAAGACTTTTTGATTAAAACACAAGGTTTTTAGAAAAGGAGTTCACATAAAATTCTTGCCAATACCACACTTCAATAATCTAATTTCATATTGTAATTTTGTTAACTCAAAAAATTCATTCAAACTAGGTAGAAAAAATTAAATATAGTCAAAGGCGTGGTTTGAATTAGATCCTTATCTATTAATCATCTTATTTTTATTCGTTAAAATTATTTAAAACATTATTTGAATTGATTTTTATTAAAGATTATTTAAAAAGCAAATGCTGCTACAATTTTGTAAAGATTTTTGCTGCTTAAAAGTTAATTGAAAGTAATAAAAAAGTTATTAGAATATAAAGTAGCTAAAGGAAAACTATAAAAAGTTAGTGTATCTAATGGTGAAGATTTGAATGAACATATGGGACAACAAGTTTGAAAATGGAGTTTAATGGATATTGAAAAGAATATTATTTCATTATTTAAAGATTACTTATATCTATTGAAACTATTTTAATTTATATTTATGGATGTGACCTCGAGCTTATATTATTTATATAATTTTAGAATGTTATATAATAAAAGAGATATTATACTTGAGTATATTAAATGGTTTCTGAAATTTATGACTAATATTAAAG
>JADIMY010000029.1 GCA_017694345.1 Candidatus Onthovivens merdipullorum
AAATATTCTTGATCAATCTTTTTTGATTTAAATTTTTTAGATAAATTTTTAATTCTTTTTGCAAAACCTTCTCTAGATTTTTCTAAACCTTTATCATATTTATCTAAGGCTTTTTCTTCTTTAATTTCAGGTTGATTACTTTTATTTTGAGCTTCGTTATTTTTTTCACTCAATTTTAAATTTTCTAAATTATCATTGAGTTCTGAAGGGTTTTCAAGATTTTTATCAACTTTTTTAGAAAATTTTTCTTTTAAAAATTTAAATAATCCCATAATTAAACTGCCTTTTTACTTAATGCATCTTGAGCAGCCTTTTGCTCAGCTTCTTTTTTTGATTTACCAATACCAAATCCTAAAACAACGCCATTAAAAGATACTTCAACTTTAAAAGTACGGTCATGAGGTGGTCCCATTGTATCTATTGTTTTATAAGTTACGCTACTTCGATACTCTGCTTGCATTGCTTCTTGGAGCATTGATTTATAGTCTTTAAAATCTTCTTGAGTATAATTTATCACCTCGTCTAAAAAGACTTTAGTTAAAAAATCGATACAAAACTCAATTCCTTGATCTTCATACATTGCACCAACTACTGCTTCAAAAATATCTTCTAAAATATTGTTATTCTTTTTAGCTTCTTCGATAGTTAGACTATGTCCTGCACGAATATATTCATTAAATCCAAATTGACGAGCAAGTTTAGCTAAACTTTTACTTTGAACCAAAGTTGATTTAGCTTTTGTCATATCTCCTTCTTCCATCTCAGGATGATATTTATAAATTAAACTAGCGACAACAAATCCTAAGACACTATCACCAATAAATTCTAATCTTTCATAATCGTGGTGATGAGTATTAGCGTCACTATTAAAAGAAGAATGAGTAAAAGCCATCTCATAAATTTCTTTATTATTAGTCTTAATATTAAATTCTTTCAAAAATAAATTAATATCTTTCATCGATTAAGATTTTCCTTAAATTTATCAATAATATGGACACTAGTTAATTTATAACCACTTTCTAAAGCACTTAAAAATCCTTTTGGATCGCTACTTCCATGAGCTTTAATGACAACACCATTTACACCCATAAGCATCGCTCCACCAACATTTTTATAATCCATCTTCTCTTTCATTTCGACGATGCCTTTTCTAACTAAAAGATAACCTAACTTTGTAAAAATATTTTTCTTAAAGGCATCTTTAATCATTTTTGACATCGCTTTAGCTGTTCCTTCCATCGTCTTTAAGAAAATATTGCCACTATATCCATCAGTAATTAAAACATCAACATTTCCATATAAAGGGTCTCTAGCTTCAATATTTCCTTTAAAGTTAATATTTTTATTCTCTTTAAGTAAAATATAAGCCTCTTTATTAACAGTGGTTCCTTTTTCACTTTCGGTTCCAATATTTAATTGATAGACACGAGGTTCATTAACATCGTGGAATAATGTCTTATAATAAATACTTCCCATCGTTGCGAATTGATTGAGCTCTTCTTTTGTACAAGTAGTATTTGCTCCTAAATCACAGACAACAAATTTTTTATTTTTAATTAAAGTTGGAAAGGGCGTAATTAATCCAGGTCTAATAACTCCTTCAATTCTTTTAATTTTAAATGTTGCAGCACTAAGTAAAGCTCCTGTACTTCCAGCGCTAATAAAAGCATCACATTTATTATCTAAAAAAGTTTTTATTCCAACCATTAAGCTAGAATTAGTTTCTCTTAAAGCACTGAGTGGATCAGCGTCCATTTTAACTACCGTTTCACTTTGAACTAATGTTACATTTTTATATTTTTTAAACTCAGTTAATTTATTGATATCTCCTATTAAAAATAGTTCTAAATCATTATGTTTTTCAATAAAAGTTTTAGTTGAAGGAATGGTCGCTCTAAGTCCATTATCGCCACCCATCATATCAATTACAATTTTCATTTTAATTTACCTCAAATCGCTTAATATTATATTAAATAAATCAATGTATTTAAAACTTTATTTTGACTATAAAGATTCTTTATATATTTTTATTAAATCTTCTTTATTTAAATCATGTAAAGAATATTTATATACCTCACTCCCTTTAAGTAAATTATCACTCATTTTAACTGGATCAAAACTAATATCTAAATCAGAAAACTTTTTAGGCATTTTAAGTGAATCTAAAAAGTTAATGATTTCTTGAACTGTAAAATTCATTAAATTAAATTCATCTAAATTAGCTAAATTAAATGCTTCTTTACCTAACTTAATTAATTTATCTTTAATAAAGAGTTTGTAATTATTCAAAAAACTTCTAACTAAAATACTTAATCCATCAGCATGAACTAGTAAAGGATAAAATCCACCAACATTATGTTCTAACTTATGGACAATCATAATAAAAGGTTTACCAATACTAGTTAATCCATTATGAGAAAAAGATCCTAGTAGCATAATATTACTTAAAGCTTCATAATCGTTATTATCTTTTAAATATTTTTTTGTCGAATTAATTAAGTTAGTTAATAATGAAATAGCAAATCCATCGGCTATTTCATTATTAATCGACTTATAAATATATCTTTCAAAAGTATGCATAAAGATATCGGTTAAACCTCTAGCCATCTCTATTTTAGGGAGAGTCTTTAAAAAATTAGGATTTAAAAAAGCAAGCGTTGGTCTAACTAAATCACTATTGAAACCATTTTTAATATTATTTAAATCATCACTTATAACACAGCTATCACTAAGTTCACTCCCACTAGCAGCAATAGTTAAAATTACTCCTATTGGCAAAGCTTTTTTAACTATATCTTTATGTAAATTAAAATTAAAAAAATCAAAATCTACTAAAGATCCAGCAGCGATAGCTTTTGAAGTATCAATTACACTACCTCCACCAATAGCTAAAATAAAATCAATCTTATATTTTTTAACTAAACTTATTCCTTCATAAACTTTTTCTTTTTTAGGATTAACTCGAATTTCACTTAATTCATAGGTTTTAATGTTTTCTAAATTAAGTAATTCTATAATTTTATCAATTAAACCAATTTTTTTAGGATTATTACCATAAACTATTAAAACTTTTTTAACATCTTTTTCTTTTAATAT
>JADIMY010000030.1 GCA_017694345.1 Candidatus Onthovivens merdipullorum
AATTTGATATTGCAAAGATAGATAATATATTTGAAATAACCAAATTTTAAATGTTAATTTTTGTTATAATTGATATATCGTAAATTAATATTACATTTTTACGTGTTGAGGCTTGTTCTTTAATAATGAAAGAAACTTCACCAACTGAATCAATTACACTATAACCAAGCCTTTTAGAATTAGTCACTTCAAACTTATAAAATTTAGAATTGATAATTGATGAAGAAAACATTATTTTCTGGTCTTTATCAAGAACATACAAAATTGTGTCGCCATAATCGTGATGTATTATTTTTGCATAGAAATATCTATCTTCATAAGAAAACCGTTCATCGTTGCCTATTTCTCCATCTTGATTGAAATCAATAAAAATAGCATCAATTTTAACAAGTTTACTTGCTTCATTTTCAATCTCAATAAATTTGCCATTTTCACTACAACTAAATAATAGTAATGAAAAAAGCATAAATGCTATATATTTCATACTTAATCAATTTCAATTAAATACCAGAAATAATTTTCAGTATCAACAAACCCATCATTCAATTCATTAAAAAAATCATTTGGACTATCATAAGATATTGAAGTTTCAGTATTAAGAAAATACTCATGCTTTTCTCTATCAGATAATTTATCCAAATCTTTTCTATAAAAGTCAAATGCACTAAATCCGACTACAATTTGTTTCTTTTTCATATAAGTAAGTTTTTAAATTTGATATTGCAAAGATAGATAATATATTTGACATTTCCAAATTTATAATGTTAATTTTTCTTTTTCAATGCCAACATTACTTGATATGGACTTAATTTGCCATTTTTTGAAATCCTATCATAACAAGCTACACTAATACCGCCAACATCTGGAATGTTGTAATATCCACCCCAAATAAATTTTTGGCATCTTTTAGAACATTTACATTTATGTTTTTTGATAAAATTTGTAAATTCTTCTAATGTTTTATATTCAATTTCGTTATCGTTACGTTCTTGAATAATCTTCTTAGCCGTTTCTTCATCAAATGTTTTAACATAGGAAATAACATCATTAATGTTCTTACCTCTAAATGAAGACAAACGGAATGTTAGAACATCAAAGCTAACTGCACTATCATAGCATTTAGCAATGAATTGTATATCATTCATGATTATTTTATAGATAACGTATTTTTTCTTCATCTCATTTTATTTTTGTACTACAAAGGTAGAAAAAAAAAGTGACATTACCAAATTATAATGCCACTTTTAACGAAATTTAATCTTTTACTATGGAGAGTACGGCAAGTATATATTCTTCAAGTTGTTCTTTATTATAGCAATTATTTTTTATCTTGCTAATAAAGATTTTGTCCTCATTAAGTTCTGGAAGTAATTTAGTCAAATACCAATATCCATCATATTTTATCCAAAACCTTAATAAATAATTTGAAGGACTTTTTCTATATTTTTCTGGATTTTCGGTCATTGTACCGACACCATATTCAATTTCCTTTTTAAATTTAATAATCTTATCCATAACTATTTTATTTTAATCATCCTCACAGAAAATTGCTCTACGTTCGTCTAAGGCTAAATAATAATGACCATTGCCACAATTTTTAAATTCCTCTGAATACCATCCTCTTTTTTTGCCATCATCACATAGCCTAAACTCTATGCTATTATCATATCCCTTTCTCCATGAATGACTATATGATTCATTATTCTTAATTGCGTTTTTAGCTCTTTCCCTTATATAGTCTTTATCATATCTTTCATAATTAATTGAAACAATACCTTTTAAAGCACTTCTTACAATACTATCAACATGAAATGTAGTACCGATAGTTTCATTCATATATTTACGTTGTTCAGACCAATCAAGTGAAAGAACATGATTTAAATAATCATCACCTTGTGCTAATATCTTTTCAAAAGATTCTTTAATATCAACCCATAAGCCACTTTCATTTAAATACTTCACAACATTTTGCATGAAATTCTTTACTTTGGTATTAACATCAGCACCATTAATAGGCTTAATACTTACCCATTTCTCAACTGAAATAGGATAACCAAATCTTACAGACTTATATCTATATTGACAAACACATTCAGCAGTATAAACAAATAACCTCATTACTTCTGTTGTGCCATCCTCAAATTTAACTCTAAACTTTTTTGTGTTAGAATTACTAATTACTGAAACTACATTAGCTATTTCCATATCAATTACATCTTTAAGTTTTACACTACAAAGATAGATAATATATTTGACATTTCCAAATAATTTAATAGAAATTTTTCAATTAATATTTTTTAACTAAATAAATTTGGAAGATATGAAAAAACTTCCGATATTTGTGTCAATGAAAACTGTATATAAAAAAAAGGTCAGACGTTTCACAACGTCCGACCCTCTTCGAGTTATTTCTAACTCATATCAAACTTAAAAACTTATAGTTCTTAATATGCTAGGCTATTGCCATGTGCTCAAAAAAGAACTATTACGATATGGATATTTCTTAAAAAAGGCTAATACTTTGTAAACGCTTTTACAAACATGTTTGATTTATATAGAAGATATGTGTATAAAAGATAAAAAAAATCAAACAAGATAAATCGTTCTCACCCCCATAAACGATTTAAGTATTAGCCTTGCAGACGTTGGGAAAGGTGGATTTGAACCACCGAAGTTACATCTGTAACAGGCTATTTTACCGTAGCCCCCATTTGTCCACACCATTAAAACGCAAACGTAATAATGTTTCTCCTCTGGAATTTCCCATAAATATTTTTAAAATACACAAAATATCAGCCAAAAAATAAATCCCCAAAAGCATAATGGGAAAACAACCCATATTAATGTATTAACTAATCCTTTTTTATTCATATCTTATTCAGTTTATAGTTTGTTGAAGTTGGTGGATTTGAACCACCGAAGCCACATAAGTGACAGACTATTTACCATAGTCCCCATTTGTCCACACCGTCATTGTGCTAACACTTTGACGTTTCTCCTTTGGTAAACTTCAAAAATGAGTTCGGGAACCTTTCCTAAAATCACACATAAATAAACCATTGTAATAATTCTTGCTGCAAGTTCCCTTTAGTTGCGGGGGAAGGATTCGAACCTCCGACCCCAAGGTTATGAG
>JADIMY010000031.1 GCA_017694345.1 Candidatus Onthovivens merdipullorum
GTTTTGCCTGTTCCGCTTTCACCAGTAATTCCATAAAGTCCTTTTTCAAAAAAAGTTACATTTAAATTTTCAAAAAGCTTTCTATTTCCAAATATTTTTTCTATTTTCTCTATTATAATCATAAATTATTCCTCTTTTAATTCCTTAGCAACATCTACAAAATTAGATCTTTGAACTGTAAGAATAGTTGTTAAAATAATAAGTAAAGCTATAAATAAAACAATCGCTATAAAAGATATTGTGTTTAAAGGATTATTTAAAAATAAAACACTAAATATGTCGTTGATGTTAATATTTTGATAAAGAATTTTATTTAATACTAATTCTAAAAATATTGAAATAAAAGAACTTACTAAAATATTAATTCCAGTTATTTTTAATATTGAATATAAAAATATGTTTGTTATCTTTTTATTTTCAATACCTAATGTTTTTAAAATGGCAATGTTCTTTTTAAAGGATAAATAAATTGAAAAGATGACAAAAATTAATAGTGTAATAGTGGTAACTAAAGATAAAATTGAAAAGATTATCAATCCAATTGTTAAAATATTTGTTATTTCTAAAAAAGAAGATGAAATCATATATGGATTCGAACTTATCTCTAAAATTGATTCACTACCTAATTCATCGATTAAATAATACATTTTTAAAGTATCACTAACGTTACTTGTCCAAATATTATATGAATAACTTGTAATTTCTGAATCATTATTAGCATTCATTAATATCTCATACCAACTGTAATTTTGAATAAATTCTCGATTAATGTTTTCTGTAGATTGATTTATAAGTTCTTCCTTAATTAACTCATAAGGAATAAAAATAGTTGGATAAGACATATATTTAAATTCTTTTACGACTTTAGTAATATATAACGACTTTTCATAAACAAAATCTTCTTCTACTTCTTTATAAATATCGTTAATGAAATTTCCATATTTAAATTTTTGAGTGAACTTTATATCTATACTTTTATATAAAGAAGTTTCATTAAATTCATTTAAAAACATTTCTTCAAATAAATCATTAACAAAAATAGTTTCCTCATTTTCTAAATAATAAGTTTCAATAAGAACATCTTTTAACTTATGATTTTCAAATCGAATATCTTTTTCGCCATTAATAAAATAATCAAGAGATGGTTCAATTTTAAGTTCAACAAAATTAAATAAATTATTTCTAAGCAAAGAATAATCTGGTCTTTCTTTTTTAACTACTGAAATCGGTGAATTTTCAATGGAACTTCTATTTACTTCACATACTTCAAATTTATTATAGTTTAAAAAACTAAAAGGTAAGGTATCTTTTAAATCTTTAATTCCAAAATATAAAGAAAATGATAATGAGAAAAAAATTAAACTTAAAGATAACGAAACTGAGTACAATATGTTTTTCAATTTATTTTTAGTAAGTAATAACTTAGAAATTATATTGAGAAAAGAATTTTTACTTTTCTTTTTATTTTTTTCTTCAAATTCGCTTTTGCTATTTTCAAAATCTTTCTCAAAGTTTAAAGTTTGAATAATTTTTCCATCTTTTAATCTAATAATATAATCGTTATCAAAATTAATTAAGTTTTCATTATGAGTAACTATAATTACAAGTTTATTCTTTGAAAATTCTCTAAGCTCATTCATTAACAATAAAGAATTAAAATCATCAATTGCGCCAGTTGGTTCATCACAAAATAATATATCTGGACTATTCAAAATACTACGAATAAAAGCGACTCTTTGTCTTTCGCCACCACTTATTACATCAACATTTTTATTTTTTAAATAAGTTAAGTTAAATTTAGATAAATATTGGTCAATAAGTTTATAATCAATATTTTTTATGTCACAAACTATCTTAAGATTTTCATATACACTAACACTATTAATCAAATTAATAGATTGAAATAATATACCTATTTTATTTTTTCTAAATTCAACGAGTTTTTCTTTCTTTAAATCACTATATTTTATTCCATTAAAGAAAATTTCACCTTCACTTGGTTCCAATAATGTTTCTAGAATATTTAATAGTGTCGTTTTCCCACAACCACTTTTTCCTAAAATAAAAACTAATCCTTTATTTGGCAAGTTAAACGATAGATTATTTAAAACATTAACATAATTTCCGTTATTTAATTTAAAATTTTTTGATAAACCACTGACTTGAAGCAATTTTAACCCCTCCACTATACAAGTGGTTAAAATTTAATGGGTAGTGGGGGGTATATTTTTACATTTTTGTAGCTAAAGGTACTTTTGGTAATCCTGGCATAGTTAAAATTGAGCCACATAAGCAAACAATAAAACCAGCACCATTTGATAATGTTATATCATTAATTGTAATATCAAAGTCTCTAGGAGTATTTAATAAAAGAGGATTATCACTAAAACTCGAAGGCGTTTTTGCCATACATATAGGTAAATTATCTCTTCCTAATTTTTTAATTTCATCAAGTGCTTTCAAAGCTTTTTCACTATAATTTACTCCTCGACCGTGATAAATTTCTTTTACTATTCTTTCTATTTTTTCCTCGACAGGAAGATTTAAATCATATAAAAATTTAAAATTCGATTTTTTAGTATCAAGTGTTTCTATAACTTTTTTTGCTAGTTCTATAGATCCATCGCCACCTTTAAGATATCCATCTAAAAAGGCTACACTAAATCCATCTTTTCTACATAAAGTTGTTAATAAATTAATTTCTTCTTTTGTATCACTTTCGAAGTGATTTATAGCGACAACAACAGGTACGCCAAATTTTCTTAAATTAAAATAATGTTGTTCTAAGTTTTTGAATCCTTCTTTTAAAGCATCCAAATTTTCATTACTTAGGTTTTCAAATTGCTCACCACCATGTAATTTTAAAGCTCGGATTGTTGCTACTAATACCGCCATATCTGGTTTGAGATCACCAATTCGACATTTAATATCAAAAAATTTTTCAGCACCTAAGTCGCTAGCAAAACCTGCTTCAGTTATAACAATAGGAGATAATTTTAAAGCGAGTTTAGTTGCAATTAAGCTAGAACAGCCATGAGCAATGTTTGCAAAGGGTCCACCATGAACAAAGCAAGGATTACCTTCGCCTGTTTGGACTAAATTAGGCTTTAGCGCTTCTTTCATTAGCTTCATTATCGCATTAGTAATATGTAGTTCTTTTAAGTAAACAGCATTATTATCAATATCATAAGCAACAATAATCTCTTCAATTCGGTTTCTAAAATCTTCTTCATCCTTGCTAATACATAATATAGCCATTAACTCGCTAGCAACTGTGATTTGAAAATGGTCTTCTCTTTGAATACCATTTTTTTCTCCTAATCCAATTATTACATTTCTAAGTTCACGATCATTCATATCAAGTGCTCTTTTCCACAAAACTCTATTTGGGTCAATTTTTAATTCATTTCCTTGATATATATGATTATCAATAATCGCACTTATTAAATTGATTGAACTAGTTAAAGCGTGCATATCGCCTGTAAAATGAAGATTAATGTCTTCACTTGGTTCAATGGTTGCCTTTCCTCCACCAGCTGCTCCACCTTTTAAACCAAAAGTAGGTCCCATTGATGGTTCTCTTAAGCAAAGTAAAGCTTCTTTTCCTAATTTTTTAAGCCCATCAGTTAGGGCGATAGAGGTCGTTGTTTTTCCTTCTCCTGCTTTTGTAGGAGTAATTGCTGTTACTAAAATAAGCTTCCCATTTTCGTTATTTTTTATTTTTTCATAAATTTTATCACTAATTTTTGCCTTATAATTTCCATATTTTTCTAAATAAGAGTCGCTTATATTTATTTTTTTAGCAATTTTTTCAATATTTTCTAACCTCATAATTACTCCTTTAAATTCAATAAATCCATTATAGCAAATGAAGCCATAGCTAAACCACTAGCATTAGGAACAAATGCCATTGATGAGATAATATTTGATTTTATAATCGGAGTTTCTAAAGAAAAACTGACATATAATTTTGATATATCAATATTTTCTTTTTTTAGGAGATATCTAAGTTTTTTCGCTAAAGGATCACTAGTTGTTTTATTTAGCTTCGTAATAACTACTTTTGTGGAATCTAATCTATTTCCCATGCCTAGGCTTGAAACAATTTTTATATTATTAGAAATCGCATATTTAATTAATAAAATTTTAGCTTCTATATCATCGATACAATCAATAATGTAATCGCAATCATTTAATAAATCAAAATTAAAATTATCATCTATTTTTTCATTTAAAGTTAATACATTTAAATTTTTTCGAATATTAAAAATTTTATCCCTTATAACTAAAGATTTTGGTTTTCCTAAATCATTTAAATCGTAAGCGAGTTGACGATTTAAATTCGTAATATCAACAGTGTCAAAATCGTCAATTATTAAATTTAGAAAACCACTTCTAACTAAAACTAAAGGGATAATTGATCCTACTCCACCTAGCCCAATTACAGCAATTTTAAAATCTTTTAGTTTATCAAAATTAGAAGATAAGAGAAGTTTTGTTCTATCATCAATCGTGCTCATATTTTTTTATTATATCAATTATTGATTCATACCATTCAACATTATTAAACTGATTTTTAAAAAAAGTTAATTGTCTTTTAGCGTAGTGTCTTGTGTTCTTTTTTATTAATTCAATAGTGTCGTTTAAAGGTAAGTTTAAGAAAAATTCTTTATAACCAATAGCCTGTAAGGCTCTATTTGGTTCTTTAAATTTCTTTTTTATATCATTTATTTCATCAAGTAATCCGTTTTCAATCATTTTATCGACTCTTGAATTTATATTATCATACAAAATTTCTCTTTTTGGATTAATACCAATAAGTTTAATATCATAAAGTAATTTATCTTTACCATTATTGTTTAATTGAGTTTTGCTTTTTTTATGAGTTTCATAAATATATAAAGATCTAAGTAATCTTTTTCTATTATGATTTCCGATTTTTAAGGCATCTAATTCATCAATATCTTTAAGTTTTAAATAAAGTTCATCATTTGATAAATCTTTTAAAAAATCTATCGGCATAGATTCTTCATTTAAAAATTTATAATCATATATTAACGCTTTTAAATAAAGCCCAGTCCCACCAACTAAAACAATGTTTTTATCTTTATATAAATCTAATAATTTTCTTCCGTCTTTTTGAAAAGTTGCTACATCATAAGGATTATTGATGCTTCTAAAATTATAAAGGTGATAATTAGGATGATTCCTTAAAAATTCTTCACTTGGTTTAGCTGTGCCTTTATTTAATTCAATATAAACTTGATATGCATCAAAATTAATAACTTCAGCGTTATATAAATTAGCCATAAATTCAGCTAGTTCTGATTTATGGGTTGCAGTTGGACCAACGATTCCAAAAATCATTGTTTAATAATACCTCTTAAAGTATCTATATCGTTATGTAAAATTTCTTTAATATTTTTATAATTTTTTATTAATGGCTCGTTATTTAATTCGCTATATAATTCCTTAGCTTTTTCTAAATCCTTTCCAGTACAATTTTTATAATAATCAATTT
>JADIMY010000032.1 GCA_017694345.1 Candidatus Onthovivens merdipullorum
CACCCCCACGATATGTCGTCGGCAGCTTCAGATGTGTATAAGAGACAGATTCCAACTAACGAGCATTTATATTTAATAATCTATAATTTTAATAACATTTACAAAATTCTAATTGTAATATCTTGATTTTCATTCCTTATTATAAATTAATTGTAATATCTATTATTTATTATAAACTAAATATTTAGCAAATATACAACTTGATTTGTACAAATAATCACTATCTTGTTAAACTTATCAAAATCTACTTTTGCTTGTATATCTATCTTTTAAATTTGTTTTATTATTTGAATTAAATTAACAAATAAAATTTGTTTATTTTTTTACTGTTATATATCTTTGCATTATTAAAAGTGCAGTGAAATATTTAATTTATTACTATGGTAGACAAGAACTTAGCAAATAGGATTTTATATAGACATATAGATAATATATACAAAAGAATGTATTCCTTATGCGGCAATAAATTTCGCGAATTGCCTAACTGTGAATTTGTTATAAAGAAGTATGATAAAGCGTATAAGATACTTCATATTCGAAAATGTAATATCACTAATACAGATAATCTTTACATTTATTCAGACTATTATTATAAGATAACTTCTTTTGGTGGTTTAGAGTTGGTTCATAGCCATTTTAATTACAAATTTAGTTTTTATCGTGATAGTTGTTTATTATTATTAAAATTTAATGACAATTTAGTCAAGTTATTAGAATATCCTCTTAAATTATATTATAAAAAAAATTATGATTTAAGTTATAATCAACCTTCATATTTTTATAATTTATTATTAAACTGTTTCGATAATTGCTATAATTCACGTAATGATTTTTCATTTAATGAAATATTTGATATTAATAATTATGAATGGTTAGAATTAAATTCAAATAAATATATTGCAATTAAATCTAAAAGTGGTAGTAAAATAGTCATTTGTAAACCTTGTAATGTTTATTATGATGAAAATAATCCTTCTGTTATTAAATATCATTCACCTATCATATTAAGAAAAATTATGAATAACAGAGAATTTGAGTGTGTTATTTACAATGAGCCTAACTACATTATGAATACTACGATTGAGCGTATTTCATCTTGTACTTTCATAGATATTGATGATGTTTTATTATCTGAAATAAATAGATTATGTAAATTAGGTGTGTGTTACAATTTATTAATTACTGAATAAGCTATTTAAATTATTACGATGATGCAATTTCCATATAAAAACATGTATAAACATTTAGATAGTGTATATAACAAAATGTGTTTAATATCTGATTGCAGTGTTGATATTGATGCGTTATCTAATTGTAAATTTGCAATTAACAAAGGTAAAGATTGTTTTTTAATTCTTCATCTTGCTAAATGTGAGCCTTATATAATTGGAAGAAGAATTTATTCAAACTATATTTATATATTAAATAGTTCTGGTGATTTAACTTTAGTTCACAGTAATTTTAATTATCAATTTATATTTGATAGGGATAGTTTTGTACCGTTAATAGATTTTAAATTTGGTACATTAATTATGACTAATCTTAAACGATATTATAAAGAAAATATAGATTTGATTAATAATAAGTCTCAATATTTTTATAATTTATTATTGAACTATTTTGATGATAATTATAATTCACGTAAGAATTTTTGTATTAGTTGGATATTTGATATTAATAATTATGAGTGGTTAGAGTTAAATTCTGATAAATATGTTGTTATTAAATTTTTATGTGATAGTAGTCAAATATACATTTGTAAACTTTGTGACATTCATTATATTAATGATGGTACAATTCAAATTGGTAATATCATAGTATTAAGAAAATATAGTCATAAAAAATCTTATTATTTTGAATGCGAGATATATCATAAAGATACTTATCCTCTGAGTTTACGAATTAAATCCATTTCATATTTGAGTTTCATAGATATTGATGATAATTTATTATTTGAAATAGATAATTTAAGAAAAATTGGCGATTATCATCATTTATTAATTACTGAATAATTAAAGTTTACATTCATTATTGACGCATTGAATAAAATCAAGATGTTAGATAACATTAATAATTTTATTTGTTATATGAGTTATTTATTTTGATGAATTGTCTTTAAAGGTATAATAATAATTTTTTTTTATGGATAAAGAAATTATGGAACATAAAGAAATTAATGTATATAAAATTTTATGTGAGTATTTATATGCTCATAAAGATGATATTATCACTGATTTTTCTTTATATAAGAAATCAAAATACCTTTTATTTTTTATTAATGATGAAATATATATAGTTTTAAAGAGTAAAAGTAAATTTATCAATGGCAATATAATAGATACCCTTGATAAGGTATTAAAAGTTTCAAACGATAATAATATTGAGTTATATTTTCATCTTTTATTTACTTATTCATTCAGTTATTCTGTTTATAGCATTGTTGCGGATTCTAATATTGAACGTCTTATATCTAATTTATTTGAAGAGCATTATATTAAATTAATAAAAAAGCGTAAATTATTTAATAATTTATGTAATATAGATAAAAAATTAATTGAGGCTAAATCATTATATGGAATGGATAGTAAAATTCAATTTCCTATTTATTGTATTATAGAATATGAATTAGTGGAAGATATTAGTATAATTCGTATTGACAATAAGGATTGCATATCTTTAGACGAATCAGAAAATATAACAATAAAAAAATGTTTTTTATACAGAGTAGGAAATTTCAAAAACCCCATTTGTATTAATTATAATAATTATTTTGTTAACTATGACAGTGTTAACAATTTGCATTATTCAATTGTAGGTAATTATATATTTGCTGATATAGTTAAATTTCCATATAAAATATATAAATCTAATAGTAAATTAACAAAATATCTTGAAATGAATTATATGCGTTTATTAGTAAACTAAGATAATTTGATATTCATATTATAAAAAGATGTTTTCATTATTTCAGAAATTATTTTATAAGAAAAGGAATAAGGAGTATGCTTTAAATAAATTCATTTGTTCACATATTGACAAGGCTATAAAGCTGAATATTGATAATGAGAGAATATATTTTGCTTATGAATATGTTCATGAAAATTCATTGCTTTGCTTTTTATTAAAAAATAAATGTTTTATTGTTCGAAATAAAACATGTTGTAGTGCGTATGATTATATAAAAGGCGGCATTAGGTTAAAACATTTTCCTTCATCAAGGCTTTTACGTAATAATTGGTATTTTTATTGTGATGAATATGAAGAAGATTATATTTTAGTATATGAGATAAAGAACAGTTTAGTTATTAAGTTATATGACATTTTAAAGGCTCAAGGGAAAAAAGAGATTAATTACAGAGGGTAAATAACTGTTAAATAAAATTTTAAGAAAATCTACAAAAAAATTATTTGTTTCTATGACGAATTTTTTGTATTTTTGCAAAGTTAATGATATGAAAATTGATATAGATACCAACGAAGTTTTTTATACGTTTCCCGATAAATATTCAAGGAATTGTATATTAAAGATGAAAAAGATTATTAATGAGTTTGGCATGTATGAGAAAAAAGTTTTAGACTTTGTTAAGAAGTTATAAATCCATGTTAAAAATTGTATAATATGGGAGTAATATAAAAAATTATTCCTATATTTGCAATGTAGTCAAAAAATAAAATATAATATGGCAGCAGTAGGATATAGTAAACAAGACAATTCATTTGTCTTTTTTCATGGCGATAATGTTCGTAGTTTTATTGGATATGGATATAGCAATGACAAGTATAAATATATGGGTAGATTAGATTTACCTATGTATTGTGAGAGAGAAAAAGTTGGCGATGATAAATTTTATACTTTTGAAGATTTTTATAATCAGAAATTATTACCTAATGGATTTGGCGATACTTGGCTTTATCCTAAGCATAATATAAAAACTCATTTTGATGATATTGACAATAATGTTCCGTATGCTTTATTATCTATCAAGGTAAGGGATGATTGCAATCATGTTGTTAAAGAAATGAACAAAACCGTATTAGATATATTACATTTTGTTGAAATGAGCGAAACTGAATTTAATGAAATGGTTAAATTTATGGAACAGAAAAAATACGATACCATTTTAATTAAAAATGGTTTGAAATTTTTCTTATCTCCAATAGATGAAAATAAATATAAATTTTGTTTATTTAAGGGAGAACCAGAAGATAAGCATTTAATGATTGCTTGGAAAGATAGATTTAAAGAGTATTTTCTACATGTTAATATTCCTAATTATTATAAAAAATTTATTAGGCATAAATATATTGGTGGTACAAAGGGAGAATTATTTACTGAATTCCTTTATAAGGAAGCATGGCGAAATTTATTTAAAATAGAACCTAAATTATATAATAGTATAGATGATATTCCCTTAATAACTGATTATGATACACTATCATGTTTAAGCAAGGAACAAAAAGAAATTATAGATAAAAGAGAGAGAGAAAAAGCTGAACAAGCAGAAAAATTCAGACGTGAAAGTGAAGAGAATAAATTAAAAGACGGCTATTGTGATAGGTGTGGTGCACCTAATGCACATTATTGCGAAAATCCATATATGAAAGAAATGTATAATAGAAGCGTTATGCAATGGCTTTGTACTGATTGTTATAATGATTCTGTTGGTGACATTTAAGTTGTGTTTCATATAGTTATTGTTTATTTATCCTTACTTATTCGAGAGAATAGGTAAGTATTTTTCTATGTTCAATAAAAACTTATAATTGTAATATCTAAATATTTTCATGGAACTTTACTGAAAAATGAACAGTATGTTTGGTTCGTAGAATTTTATATACGGTATAATATTAATTAACTTAGAATGTTTTATATGTTCTAAGTTAATTTTGTATATTTGCATATATGTAACTTAATAAACAGATTTAAAGATAAAGAATGAAAGACATCGATTTTAATAAAGATTTAATCAAAACATATAAATCGTTTTTAGCTTATCAATCTCCTTTATATGATGAAGTTAGTAAGAGATTAAAAGTTAATAACATAAATTATTATATAAATACTAAGGGAAGCGATTTTAATTCTATATATAAACGTCAGTTATTAATTCTTATTAGGCATATATTTTCTTATAATTCTATAAATGTTCGTTTATATCGTTTTAATGATTTTAATAAAGATAGTTGCATTTTTAATTATTTATTTTATGATTTTTGTATAAGTGAAGAATATGTGTATATACAAGCATTAAATATTCGTAAATTAAGTTTTATTTATTCTAATTATGTTGACTATAATCTTTCTATTG
>JADIMY010000033.1 GCA_017694345.1 Candidatus Onthovivens merdipullorum
AACTACGATTAATCAAGATGCTCCTAGTTTAATAATAGAAAATGGAGATAGTGCTAAAATTATTAAAGGAGAAACTCTAACTTTAAATATAATAAAAGAAAATATTGATGGTATCATTAGTTTTTCTTCATCTAATGAAGAGATAGCTACTATTTCAAATACTGGCGTAATTAAAGCATTAAATGTTGGTGAATGTGTTATTAGTGCTTATTATTTAGACATCATCGATACTATTAAAATAAGTGTTTATAAACCAAGTATTAATATTTTAAATGAAGATAACTTAGTACTAAATGTTGGTGATAGTTTAAAGCTTGATGTTGAAATAAGTGAATCTAATGAAACACCTACTTTTAGTAGCTCTAATAATAGCATTATTAGTGTTAGCGAAGAAGGAGTTATTAAAGCATTAAGCGAAGGAAATGTTATTATAAGTGCTTTTATTAGTGGTGCAATTGATACAATTAGTGTTAATGTTATTAAAAGTGACACCCCATCTTTAATTGTTACTTCAAATAAAGATATTAATGTAGAAGTTGGAAATACTTTTGGTGTTTTTTATCAAACTTATAATTATTCTGGTGAAGTATATTATGAAATTAGTAATCTATCAGTAATTAGTTTTATAGAAGATAAAGAAAATGCATTTTATTTTGAAGCTATAGGAGAAGGAGATACTGAAATAACTATATTATTAGATGATATTTATTTTCCTAATATAGTAACTATAAGTGTTCATGTAAGTCCAAAAGTAAATACATATTTAAATATATCAATTGAAGAAAACGCAATGCTAGTAGGAGAAAATAAGAATATTAATATTGATATTTATGATGAAAAATTGATAGATAAAATTAGTTATGAAATAACTGAAGGTAATGATTGTATAGATATTAAAAACAATAGAATTTATGCAAAAAAGTCTGGTTTTGCAAGGTTTTTTGCAAAAATTGGCGATTTAATCTCTAATGAAATTGAATTATATATTTATGATTTTGATATTTATTCATCTAAAAATGAAATAAGTGTTGGCGAAAGAATCATTATTACTATAAACGATGAATCAATTGATAAAAGTTCATTATATTTAGTTAGTGAAGAAAATAATGTTATCTCCTTATATTACGATAATAGAGATGATTTACTTTATTTAGAAGGACTAAGTGATGGTGAGACTTCATTTTATTTAGAAGGAGCTAATAATTTAATCTCTAATAAACTAAATATAGTAGTTAATGGTAGTAATCCTTATTTAGATATTTCTAAAGAAGAGTTTTATAGTGATTATAAAAGAGCTACATCTTATAAAGATGCGATGAATCGCAGTGAAGCTTATTTAATGTCTGGAAGTATTGATCCTCAAGACCAAGAGCCAACAATAGCTAGTTATCAACCTAGTTTAAATGGAAAATTAATTCATAATTCATCACTAAATTATTCTAATGACGGTTTAACTTATACAGTTAATGACAGTAATGGTAATCCTGCTTTTGATGTATATTATGGGGCAGCTTATACTAGTTTAGAAGAGGTTGCAGCATATATTTATGCATTTGGTGATGTACCAATTAACTATAGTGAATCTAAAAATATGAAACCTAGTAGATCTCCTTGGGGAGAATTTCTTAGATTAAATAATAGTGAGTTTAGTGGTGATACTGATCGATATCCATATGAACCTGTTTTACCAAATATTTCAGGTTGTGGTGGCAATTTAATATATTACGAGATTGATATAGGAACTACTGGAACAGATTGTGATCCATCTTATGAAAGTAAGATTTATAACGATGGTTACTCTATTACTCGTGGTGCTGCTAGAATTGTTTATTCTCGATATTATAAAGATTCCGGTAAAGAAGTTAATATGGAAGACCGCTATGTTTTTTATACCTATAATCACTATAACGACTTCCAAGAATATTTAAATTATGAATTTGGCTGGGGTGAAATGTTTGGAAATATAACCGGTGGCGGAGAAATTTCTAGTAAAGTAGATTATAATCCAACACCATATGTAGAGACTTTAAGACAACCTTTATAAATTTTTATTTAAATAAAAAAACTTACGAATACATCGTAAGTAATAATCGTTTGGAGCAGATGACGAGCAATAAATATAAAATTTTTCAAATGAAAAATTAAGGTTTTATCGTGATTTCATAATAAAATTTATTAAATAAATTTTAAGTTTGTTATCAAAATGTTATCAGCAATTTATAAAGTCCTCTTTGTTTTTGCTATTTTTTCAATAAAATCATTGTAACTTAAATCATTTCGATTTATCCTTAATTCATGTAAATATTTCTCGTACAAAGAGAACATTACTAAACTATAACAATAATTTATTTGCTTCTCTGCAAGATATAATTGGTTCTTAGTTGTGTTTTTTTGCATATCTTCGTATTTTTTAAATATCTGATCAACTTTTGTTTTAATGAAAGAATCAAATGTTTTAGCCATAACATCCTCCTTACTTGTATTTATCTAAAATTTTATTTATTTCTTTTTGATGATATTTTAACTCTTGAAAATCATTTTTTGTTAAGCCTTGATAAGCCTGGTAATCTGTTCCTAAAAGTAAATAATCTGTTGACACATTTAAATATTTAGCAATTTTAATTAATATTTCAAAATCTGGTTCATTAACACAACGAACCCAATTTGAAAAAGTATTTTCTGGAACAGCTAAATAATCAGCCATTTGTTTTTGAGTAATCTTTCTCATTTTCAAAGCTTCTTTAATATAAATTTTCATAAAAAAATTATATAAAAAGTTCCGAATTATAACGATTTCTATTGACAAAACCATTGAAACTTAGTATTTTTTATGTAAATAAAGTTCCGAAATTCGGAAGATTATTAAACTTGGAGGTAGCGATATGTCAAAAGCGTGGAAAGGTGCGATCATAATGTTACTTTTAATCTTAATCATTGGAGTCTTCGTTGGATTAGGTGTCGTTTCTAATTGGTTCCAAAGTCCAGTTGAAGAATGGGGATCTCATTGGAAAGAAATTATCGATGTTGTTAATCAAACACCAGTAACTACAGATCCTGTTGAACCTGAAGCACCAGTTGAAGCATTTAATTTTATGAAAAATTTTATTCGATAGATTTTAGTTAAAGGAGTTTAAAAAATGATTTCAAAAAATAAGAAAATTGGAATTAGTGTATTATCAGCTGCATTAATTCTTGGTGGTGTTGGAGGTATTGTTGGTGGGGTATTTGCTCAACCAGAAGTTACTACAACAGACGGATCGGGAGCTGAAGCTAACATTGTTAAAGCTCAGAATATGGAAGTTAGAATTATCAAAAAAGCTGTAAATGCTGAAGGTAAAGCAACTATAACTGTAAGTTATGAAGTTCAACCTGAAAATGCAACTAACCAAGATATTACTGTTACACCAACATTTGCTGGAGATGATTCTAGCTCAACTGATGATGACTCTTGGAAAAGTGAAAAAACAGTAACTGATTATGTTACTACTTCAGTTGATAACGAGTCCAAAACTGTAACTATTAACTGCACTGAAGCATTTGGATCTCAAATTTTAGTTACATTAACTTCAGTTGATAATCCTGAAGCTACAGCTAGCTTAACAGTTGATTATAGAATTAAAAGAGAATACTCAATTACAGAAAGCTCACACACTATTGCAAGTAATGGTAAATGGCAAGATATAGCAACTGGAAAATATACCGAATCAATAGGAACACTTCCATATGATGGCAGTGATTATTCTATTGCTTTGAAAAATGCCACAGTTAATTCTTCTGTTAACTCTGCATTATCTTCTTACACAGCTTTATTAGATGCATTAAAAACAGGTGTTGGTGCAACTGTTGTATCCGAGCTTAACAAATTAAGTGGTTCTGATTATAACACTGCAGTTACAACATTAAATGCACATAAAACTGATGCAGTTACTTTTACTTTAAGCTATGCAACTGTTGAAGATTATTCATTTGTCGCAGGTTACGATTTAGGTTCAACAAGTGTCAAAGTTGAAGATATCGTAATTAGCGGTGATACAAATATTATTTTCTAGCTTGTCCTTTCTCAATTTGTTAACTAATGTGTGGTTTAGCTAGTTTTCCACGATAAAAACTAGCAACTTTTGGAGAATACTTAATGTTTAAAATC
>JADIMY010000034.1 GCA_017694345.1 Candidatus Onthovivens merdipullorum
AAATAAAATCGATCCAAAAAATGTAAATGAAATATTAGTTACTATAGGTCCCGGAAGTTATACAGGAGTAAGAATTGCTTTAACTATTGCTAAAGTTTATGGATATAGTTTAAATATACCTGTTTATACTTTTTCAAGTTTAGAAGTTTTAGAAGTTAAAGATAAATATTCAATTTGTTTAGAAAACGCTCGAAGTAAAAGAAGTTATATTGGAGTTTATTTCAATAAAGAAGTTATTTTAAAAGATCAAGTTTTAACTAACACTGAAGTATTAGAATATATTTCTAAGCATCAAGATTACGCTTTATGTGGAGATTTAGAATATTTAAATCTAAGTTCAAGTCCTAGTGATATATTTAATACTATGCTTTATTTAAAAGATGAATCAAAAAGAGTTTTAGATATAAAAGCTTTAAAAGCAATTTATTTAAAAGACTAAGTAAAAATATGGACATTCGCTTAACTAAAGAAAGTGATTTAATAGATATATTAAAGATTGAAAATGAATCTTTTTTAAAACCATATACTGAAAAGGATTTTTTATATGAACTAAACGAAAATCCTTTTGCTAAATTTTATTCATTATTTAATGAAGAAAAATTAATTGGTTTTATATTACTTTATGTTACTTTTGATAGCGCTAGTATTGTTCAAATCGCAATTAAAAAAGAAGAAAGAAATAAGGGTTTTGCAGGGTTTTTACTTAAAAACACTATAGATTTATTAATTAAAGAAAAAGAAGTACACTTTCTAACTTTAGAAGTTAGAAAGTCTAATTTAAGTGCTTTGTCTTTATATAAAAAATTTGACTTTTTAGAAATCTGTATAAAAAAAGGGTATTATGAAGATGGAGAAGATGCTATTTACATGGTGAAAGGAATATAGATTATGAAAGAAGATAAAATTATTTTAGCAATTGAAAGTAGTTGTGATGAAACGGCTTGTGCCATTATTAAAAATGAAGAGTTACTTGCTAATGTCATCTCTAGTCAAATCGAAGTTCATCAAAAATATGGTGGAGTAATGCCTGAAATTGCTTCTAGATTGCATTTAGAAAATATTTTATATGTAATTGATGATGCTTTAAGCAAAGCTAATATTAAATTAGAAGAAGTAAGTGCTTTTGCTATTACTAGAGGACCAGGATTAATTGGAGCACTTCATGTTGGGCTTCAGGCAATAAAAACTCTTGCCTTAATCTACAATAAACCTATTATTCCAGTTCATCATTTAGCAGGCCATATTTACGCTAATGAATTTGTTTCCCCTTTAAAATTTCCTTGTTTAGCAATCGTTGTTAGTGGTGGAAACACTGAATTAGTCTATATGAAAGAGCATCTAGATTTTAAAGTAATTGGTGAAACTAAAGATGATGCAATAGGCGAAAGTTTTGATAAAGTAGCTAGAGTTATGGGTTTACCTTATCCTGGAGGAGTAGCAATCGATAAACTTGCTAAACTTGGTAAACACACTTATAAATTACCAACATTAATGCACGATGGGACGCTTAATATTTCTTATAGCGGACTTAAAACAGCTGTTATAAATCTTGTTCATAAAGAGGAACAAAATGGTAAGAAAATAAATGTTAATGATTTAGCTAGAAGCGTACTTGATGTAGCAGTTGATGAGTTACTTCTTAGAGTTAAAAAAGCTACTAGTGAATACGATGTTAAACAGATTGTTTTAGCAGGTGGAGTTAGTGCTAATAGTTATCTTAGAAGTGAAATAACTAGAATTTATGATGGTTCTAATATCGAAGTAATTATCCCTCCATTATGGTGTACAACAGATAATGCTGCAATGATTGCTAAAGTTGCTAGTTATTTATATGATAAAAAAATATTTGCCCCTTTAAGCTTATCGGTTGATCCATCTTGGAAAATAGAAGATTATTTAAAATTCTAATATGATTTTAGGAATTGGTGAAATTCTTTTAGATTTAATCGTTAATTTTAATAAAGATATTTTAATTAGTGGAAAAATAGGTGGAGCCCCTTTTAATGTCGTTAAGTTTATTTCTTTATTAAATGAAAAATGTGGATTTTATGGAATTGTCGGCGAAGATGAATTTGGTAAATATATTATTAATAAAGTAAATTCATTTAATGATATTGATTCTTATATTGAAGTTAATAAAGATAAAAATACTACTTTAGCGTTAATAAATAAAAGTACATTAGGTAATGAAAAATACTCTTTTTATAGAAAAAACACTGCAGATTTCAGTTATTTTTACGAAAATTTAATTAAATTACCAATTGATAAATATAGCTTAATACATTTTGGCTCTTTATTTTTAAGTGATGGAAAGGCTATAGAAACTATTACTAAGTTCATTACTTATTTAAAAAGTCAAAATAAAATATTATCGATCGATATAAATTACCGAGAAGATATCTTTACTAATAAATTAGAAGCAATAAGTAGATATAACAAGATAATTGATAAATTTGATATTATTAAATTTAGTTTAGATGAACTAAATTTATTATCAGGTGCTATAAATAAAATAGACTATATAAATAACTTACTTAAAAAAGTTAAAGTAATTATTGTTACTAATGGAAAAAGAGGATCAACTATTTATACATCTAAATATAAAGTTACTAGTAATGCTTATAATGTAAAAGCAAAAGGAACAATTGGTGCAGGAGATTCTTTTTTAGCTGGAGCTTTATATTTATTAGATAAATTAGATTTAACTAATTTATCTAATAATGATTTAAATAAAGTTATTAATTTTGCTAGTGCAACTAGTGCTTTAGTTTGTTTAAATAATGATTTAGATAAACCATATAACTCGATTAATGATATAAATCTATTTATCAAAAGAAATAAGATAAATATGTAAAATTTCTTAAAATTAATGTAAGATTTTTATTAATCATATAACTATAAATTTGATATACTTTAGTTATGGAAAATGATTTAGAAAAGGAACCTATAAATTTTGAAGAATTTATAAAAAAAATAGAAAATTTTGAATTACCTACCTATAAAGATCTACCAGAGATTCCTTTGTACATGGAACAAGTTGTAGGTTATATTAATGAATCTTTAGGAGCATTAAGCGAAGCTAAAGATATTAATATAACTCCATTTATGATAAACAATTATGTCAAAGCAAAGATAATCGATGCTCCAAAAGAAAAAAAATATAATAAAACGCATCTAGGATATTTAATCGCTATATCTTTATTAAAAATTGTTGTCAGTATGAAGAATCTAGCTCTATTTATCGATATAGATCGTTATGATTTACTTAAAGTTAGTCAAAACGATGTTAAAACTTTATACGACACTTTTAAATTAATGGAAGAAGAAGCCTTAAAAAATGTTATTCATAAAGTTAAAACTCGCTATGATGTCCTAAAAAAAGGTAATAAAAAGAATAAAGTAGAGAACGAAATAGAATTAGAGAATATTAATTTAGCTTATATTGCTTTAAAACTTTATATTGAAGCAGAAGCAAATAAATTAATCGCTGATATGATTATGGAAAGAGTTTCTTTAGATTTATTACCTAAAGAATTAAAAGAAAAATTAGATACATCTAAATATGACCGTAAAAAATCAGTTGTTGAAGCTAAAAAGCTTCGTGATCGTCAAAAAGGAGTTAAAAAATGAGAGTATTAGTTACAGGCGGATTAGGTTTTATTGGTAGTCACACAGTCTGTGATTTAATTGAAAATGGTTATGAAGTTACGATTATTGATAACTTATATAATTCTAAAGAGATTGTTTTAGAC
>JADIMY010000035.1 GCA_017694345.1 Candidatus Onthovivens merdipullorum
AATACGAGCTTTACTTTTGCCACTACTAAGTTTTTCTAGTATTTCATCTGAAACATAAATAGTTTTAATATCTTTATAACTAAAGTTATATTCTTTTTTAGTAATGATGTAATCTAAGAATCCGCTAGCTAACGCGATTAAATGTTCTCCTTCAATTAAAAATTTCTTTTCTTTTTTAGAAAATGCCACATCTTTTAACTTATTAAAATATTTAATAAGTTTATTTTGAGTACTATTAATAACTAGATAATTAGTATCCATATTTTAATTCACCTTGAAGTATCCCATAATTTGGACAATATTTGTAAACTATACGATAAAATTCACTCGAATGATTATGAACATAATCATGAGCAAGTTCATGAATTATTACAGAATCAATAATATCAACACGAAAATGAATTAAGTATGTATTTAAAATAATAGTCTTTTTAGTGTAATAATTAATCCCATAAGTAGAAATTGCTTTTCTTACTTTTAAAATATGTTTTTTATATGGCGTCATTAATTTTTCTAATTCTTGAAGTCTATAGGAAAATACTTTTGCTGCATATGGCTTAATTTTTTTATAAAAATCAGCTTCACTTTCAAATAATAAATAATGATTGTCTACTTTAATAAAATGTCCATCTTCATAAGGATATAAATTACCTAATATATAGACACCTTCTTTAGAAAATAGACGATTAGTTTTATCGTTTCTACTTTCTATAAGTCGAGGAGCTGAAGACTCAATTAATTTATTTATTTCATCTAATTTGTAATAAGTTGGACAGCTAACATGAATATAATCTTTCGTATATCTTAAATTGATATTTTTAACATTTTTAAACTCTATAACAACTTTATAATTTTCTCCTTTATAATTAAAATATACTATTTTTTCCATATTGATAAATTATATTCTAATGCTTAAAATTATTAAAGTTTAAAGATTATGGAAAAGATATTAGTTAGTGCTTGTTTACTCGGTGAAAATTGTAAATATAATGGTAAAAATAATTACATCGAAAAAATAGAAATAATTAAAAAACACTTTGATATTATACCAATATGTCCAGAAAGTTTAGGAGGTTTATCTATTCCTAGAGATCCTTCTGAAATAAATAAAAACGGCTTGGTTTACTCAAGAAAAGGTAAAGATGTCACCAAAAACTTTGTTTTAGGAAAAAATAGAGTTATAAATATTGCTAAATACTTTAAAATTAAAAAAGCAATTTTAAAAGAAAGAAGCCCTAGTTGTGGAGTAAATAGTGTTTACGATGGAACTTTTAGTGGAGTAACCATAAAAGGTAGTGGAATTACTGCTACTAGTTTAAAAGAGTTAGGATTAACTTTATATACTGAAGAAACACTCGATTCTTTAATAAATGAAATTACAACAAACAATTAAAAATATAGCTACTACTTCAATTTTAATAGCTTTAATCTTTATAACTACATTCTTACTTAAAATACCATATGGCGGAGGAATGGGTTATTTTAATTTTAGTGATGGCTTAATAATTTTTTTCTCAATTACTTTTAATCCATTTATATCGATTACCTCAAGTATAATTGGAACAGCTTTAAGTGATTTAGCTAGTGGTTATATTGAATTTATTTTACCAACAATTGTTGCTAAAGGTTTAGAATCTTTATTTGTTTATTTATTATTTAGATTTTTTAAAGAAAATAAATATTTAAAATATTTAACCTTTATTATTCCGCCACTAATTATGGTACTAGTTTATTTTATTTCTTATCTAATTTTATTTAATATTAATTTTTCTTATTTATCTTCAATTTTTGATTTAATTCAAGGTTTTATTGGTGTAATTATTTCTATAAGTTTAGTAACAGTCTTTTCTCACACTAACTTTAAAATCTTTAAAGAGAAACTAAAATATTTTTAGTCATTTTTTATAAAAGCCTGCAAAACTAAGGTATTTTTAATGATTTTAAATGTTAAATTCAAGTTTCGTTCTTGTTTTTAAAATTAAAAATTTTCAATAACCTTGCAAAACTTAAGTTTTTTTAAATCATTTACAAATTGGTTTAAATTTGGATTCGATAATTTTATTAAATTCTTTATAAGTTAAATTATTAACTAACACTTTTAAGGCGCTTATTAAAGTATTTACATCACTAAGCGAAGCAATAGTATAAGGTGAATGCATATATCTAACAGGTAAAGAAATTGTACAATTTACTAAACCATTTTTAGTTATATTAATTTCAGAGCTATCAGTTCCTCCAAGAGTCATTGGATCATATGAAATTTTAACTTTATTATTCTTAAATATTTTAAATAGATAATTAATTAAACCACGGTGTCCAATTGTTCCTTGATCAATTACACTTAAAGCGATGCCATTACCAATTTTACAATCATACTTATCTAAGCTAGGTATATCAAAACTATCTGTTACATCAATAGCAATCCCTAAGTCAAAATCAATATTTTTGGAAGAAATCTTTGCTCCTCTACAGCCTACCTCTTCTTGTGAAGTAAATACTCCAATCACATTGCATTTATTCTTTCTATTAATGATATTAAATAAAAATTTAACTAAAGCACTAGCACATATTCTATCATCTAGTGCTTTAGAGATTATTTTATCATCACTAAGTCTAGTAAATTTAGTATCAGGAACAACATAATCTCCAATATTTATACCTAAATTTAAAACATCTTCTTTTGAACTAGCTCCAACATCAATATATAAATCATCGATGGTAAAATTAGAAGATGAAAATTCACTAGGTATAATTCCAGTAACTTCAATCTTATCCTTTCGCATTATCTTTACTTTCATTGGAGATAAATTGAATTTAGACCATCCACCTAAAGCTTTAAACTTTATAAAACCGTCTTCAGTGATATCACTAATAATAAATCCCACTTCATCAATATGAGAAAATAAAGCAATTGTTGGTTTATCTTCACTATGTAAATAACTTACATATACATTATTAAATTCATCTTTAACTACATTAACTTCTTTAAAATCTTTAAATAAGTTAAAAATTAAAGAAGATAATTCGTCTTCAAAACCACTAGGACCACTTAGTTCAGTGAATACCTTTAATATTTTAATTAAATCCATTTTAATTATTCAAAATTAGGAATTTTATTTAAATGCCAGATATCTCTATTATATTCTTCAATGGTACGGTCACTTGAAAAATAACCACTCATAGCAATATTAACTAAACAAGATCTAGCCCAGGCTTTTCTATCTAAATAATATTCTTCAATTTTCTTCGATTCTTTAAGATAGCTTTCAAAATCTTTAAGAATAAAGTATTCATCATTATGATTCATAATTTCATCAAAGATACTTCTAAATTCGTTATCTTCATGGCACCAAGGTCCATTAAATAAACTATCTAATAGTCTTCTTATATGACGATTGGTATTATATTCATTCCAAGGATTATATGTTCCACTCTTCTTAAGTTTTTCTATTTCGTTAACTTTTAAACCAAAAATAAAGCAATTATCTTTACCAACTCGATCACTAATTTCGACATTTGCTCCATCTAAAGTACCAAGAGTTAATGCACCATTCATCATAAATTTCATATTTGAGGTACCACTAGCTTCTTTTCCAGCGGTAGAAATTTGTTCACTAATATCAGTTGCTGGAATAATTTTTTCTGCTAAACTAACTCCATAATTTTCCATAAATACAACTTTCATATATTTACTTACTTCTTTATCATTATTAACGACATCAGCGACATGTAAAATAAGTTCAATAATCTTTTTAGCAAAATAGTAACTTCCTGGGGCTTTAGCACCAAAAATAAATGTATGAGGATACATTTTGAAATTCTTATTATTTTTAATTTCAAAATAGTAATGCATAATTCTAAAAATATTCATTAATTGCCTTTTATAAGCGTGAAGTCTTTTAATTTGTGTATCAAATATAGAATTTGTATCCACGATTATGCCATATTTATCTTTAATAAACTTAGCTAAACTTTCTTTATTTTCATGCTTAATTTCCATTAATTTAGTTAAAACTTTATTATCATCGACAAAATCTTTTAACTTTTCTAATTCATTTTCAGGATTTTTCTTCCAAGACTCACCGATTAAACTTGTAATTAAATCACTCAATTTCGTGTTATCATACATTAACCATCTACGATGAGTTACACCATTTGTTTTATTATTAAACTTTTGAGGGAAATATTTATAAAAAGTCTTAAATGTTTCGTTTTCTAAAATTTTAGTATGTAAAGCAGCGACACCATTTACACTAAAGCAAGTAAAGATTGCTAAATTTGTCATTCTTACCATTCCATCTTTAATGATTAACATATCACTAGCTTCTGATTCACTAATATTATTTTCGTTCATCCAAATAATTTGACGACGATTAATTTCTTCAATAATCATAAAACAACGAGGAATTAAATCTTGAATATACCTAATTGGCCACTTTTCAAGAGCTTCAGGCATAATTGTATGATTTGTATAGGCAATACATTGAGTAACTTGTTTCCAAGCATCATCCCAACCATAGCCATATTCATCCATAAGCAATCTCATTAATTCAGGAATAGCTAAAATTGGATGTGTATCATTTAATTGAAATACATATTTTTCATAGAAATTATCTAAAGTACCATATCTTCTTAGATGTCCTCTTAAAGCACTTTGAAGTCCAGCGCTAACTAAGAAATATTGTTGTCTAAGTCTTAAGATACGACCATGTTCAGTAGAATCATCAGGATATAAACCATGAGATAATTCTTTTAAAGTTGTTAAATAATCATCAAAACTAACATTATTAGGAAGATTTTCTTCACTAGGTTGAGCACTCCATAATCTTAAAGAATTAGCTAAATTATTTTTATAACCAGGAATATAAATATCATAAGGCATTGCTAAAACTTTAGTAGCACCAACCGTTCTAATACCATATCCTCCATCAGGTTTAAGATATGTTTCAGCATTTCCATAAAAACTAACTTCTACAGCATGTTTTGGCTTTCTAATTTCCCAAACATAACCATTAGTTAACCATTGATCAGGTAATTCAATTTGTTTTTCGTCGACAATTTTTTGCTTAAAAAATCCATATTCATAACGAATACAGTTTCCATAACCTGGATAATTTAAACTTGCAATACTATCTAAAAAACAAGCAGCAAGTCTACCAAGACCACCATTTCCAAGTCCAGCATCAACTTCAACATCTTCTAATTCTCCTATATCAATACCAAGTTCACTAAGTCCATCCTTACAAATATCATAAATTCCCATATTCATCATGTTATTTGTAAGTAATCGACCAATTAAAAATTCCATTGAAAAATAAATTAATTGTTTTTCTTTGTGTTCTAAAACATATTCTCTAGTATTACGCCAATCAGCTCCACTATAATCTCTAACAAGTTCTCCTAAAATATCATATTTTTCTAAAATATGAGCTTCTTGTGGCTTTTTACCATATTTAGCAATTAATCTCTCTTTAAATAGTTCAACAAATTCTTCTTTATTTTTAAACATTTATTATTAACTCCTTAATTAATCTTTTTGATATTTAAATATCATTGCACCATATCCTGCAAGTTTAATCGTTAATTTGAATGGCTTATTTTCTGGTCCATATTCACTACTTTCTAAAGGTAATCCATTATAAGCATTACTTCCACCATAGACATCTTTATCACTATTAAAAATTTCGATATATTTACCACTTCTAGTTAAACCTATATCATAATTTTCATAGTAATTTGGAGTCATATTGAAAACAAAAACGAGGTGAGAATCTCCACATCTTCTTTCAAAAGCAAAAACGGATTGATCTTTATTATCGACCATTAGCCAATTAAAATGAACTGAATTATATTCTTCAAAGTGCATCGCTTCTTCAGCTCGATATATTAAATTTAAATCTCTAACTAATCTAGAAACGCTATCATGTTTTGGAAATCTTTTAAGTTCCCAAGGTAAAGATTTATTTTCATTCCATTCATCGAATGAAGCTAGCTCGTTTCCCATAAAAGATAATTTTTTGCCAGGATGGGCATATAGATAAGTATATAAATTTCTAATCAATGCAAATTTAGTGTCGTAATCTCCATACATTTTATTGATGATAGTCCCTTTTCCATGAACAACTTCATCATGACTTAAAGGTAATAAGAAATTTTCACTAAAGAAATACATCATTGAAAATGTAAGTTTATTGTGTTCGAACTTTTTATAAACTGGATCTAACGAATAATATTTTAATGTATCGTTCATCCAACCTAAATCCCATTTATAGTCAAATCCTAATCCACCATATTCTGTAGGTCTAGTGACTCCAGGAAAATCAGTCGAATCTTCAGCAATCATCATTATATCGTTATGAGCAATATGGAGTTTAGCATTTAGTCTTTTAATAAATTCTGTAGCTCCACTATTTTCTCCATTATTTTT
>JADIMY010000036.1 GCA_017694345.1 Candidatus Onthovivens merdipullorum
AATTTAATTTAAAATATTTAATTAAGGGAAGTCTACTATTTGTAGCTTCCCTTAATGTTTGTTATAAGGAGGCAACAATATGGCCGCAAAAAGAGATTATTATGAAGTCTTAGGTGTTTCAAAAACTGCAACCCAAGATGAAATTAAAAGTGCTTACCGTAAACTTGCTAAAAAATACCATCCAGATAATAAAGAAACTGGCGATGCTGAAAAGTTTAAAGAAGCTACAGAAGCTTTTAGTGTTTTAGGTGACGCACAAAAACGACAAACATATGATCAATTTGGTCAAGCTGCCTTTGATCAAACCGCTGGTGGATCAAATCCTTTCAGTGGTAGTGGTTTTGAAGGATTTAATTTTAATGGCGGTGATTTTGGCGATTTAAACGACATACTCGAAAGAATGTTTGGATTTGGTTTTGGAGGAAGTCGTAGCTCTAGAACTCGAGCTGGTGGTCGTGCTCAAAAAGGCGATGATACTTTGCTTAGAGTTCGTATTAACTTTATGGATGCAGTTAATGGAACTAAAGTAACAATTCCTGTAAGTTATGATGAAACTTGTGCTTCATGTCACGGAAGTGGTGCAAAAAATGGTACTGCTTATGACACTTGTCCTGAATGTCGAGGTAGAGGAAGAGTTATTACTCAACAAAGAACTATATTTGGTGTAATGCAAAGTGAAACAGTTTGTCCTCGTTGTAAAGGAACAGGTAAAATTATTAAAGAAGCTTGCCCAGATTGCGGTGGTAAAGGTTATAACCATATTAAAAAAGATATCGATGTTACAATTCCTCAAGGAATTAATAATGGTCAGCATATTAGAATCGCTGGTAAAGGTGGTCGAGGAATAAACGGTGGAGAGAATGGTGATTTATATTTAGAAATTATCGTTAAACCACATGATGTTTTTGAGCGTGATGGTAATGATATCCATGTTAATTATTCACTTGATGTTATTGATGCTATTTTAGGAACAACAATTTCTGTTCCTACCGTTAGTGGAGATTGTAATGTAGATGTACCAAGTGGTACGCAACCTAATGCCGTTTTAAGATTAAAAGGCAAAGGCGTTAAAGATGTAAAAAGCGATAAATATGGCGATGAATTTATTCATATAAATCTTGTTACTCCAACAAAAATTAATAAAGAGCAAAAAGATTTGCTCACAAAATTTAAGTCTTTGGAATCAAGTGATAATTTCTTCGATAAATTTAAAAAAGCATTTAAAAAGTAGTCTTTTTTAAATATAATAACAAAAGGAAAAAATATGCCTAAATGTAAAAATTGTCATAAAAACATTACTAAATTTGATAAAGAGAGATGTCCTTATTGTGGGTGCTTAAACCCTTTAGAAGGACATAACTATGAAACAAGTGATATTACACAAACTATCGATATTCTTAGCAATAAAGAAGAAGTAAAATTTGTTCAGCATAAAAAACTTACTAATAATATCTTAATGATGTTTTTAGGAATATTTGGAGCTGATTTATTTTATTTAGGATTTTATAAAAGTGCCTTAATAAGGTTAGCTATTAATATCGTCGTTTATGGAATACTTTTTGTAACATTTTATTTTACGAATATATTTTCTATTTATTCTTTACTTCTTAGTTTAATTATACCTTTTGGTATTTTATTTGTAGTTTATTTTATACTAGGAATTATTTCTTTTTCTATTAAATCCAAAAAAGATAGTAATGGAGTATTTCTAAAATAAATGCAAAGATATTTCGTTTCATCTATAAATAATAATGGTAATATCATCCTTTCAAAGGATGATATTTTTCACATTTTAAAAGTTTTAAGAATGAAAGTAGGAGATAAATTTGAAATAAATGATGATGGAATTATTTATTTAGCTGAAATATCTATTTTAGATCCTTTTAAATTTAGTATTATTAAAACAATAGATGAAAATAGAGAATTATTAGTTAATGTAACTTTATTATATTGTTATCCAAAAAAAGAACACTTAGAAATCGCTTTACAAAAAGCAACTGAACTAGGTGTAAATAAAATTGTTTTAGTTAATTCAAATTACGTAGATATAAGAATAACTAATGACAATATTAATAAAAAATTTATTAGATTTAATAAAATAATAAAAGAAGCAGGAGAGCAATCTAAAAGAACGGTTTTACCTACTATATACGATAAAGTAATTGACTATAGAGAAATAAATAAGTTTAAAAGTGACTTAAATTTAATCGCTTATGAAAATTCTACTTCATCGACTAAATTACTTAAAAATTATTTAGAAAATAGTAGATATAAAGATATTTCAATTCTTGTTGGTCCTGAAGGTGGATTTACTAAAAGTGAAGTAAGTTATGCATTAGAAAATGATTTTAAAGAAATTAGTCTAGGAAAAACTATTTTAAGAAGCGAAACAAGTGTCATCTATTTATTAAGCGTTATTAATTATGAATGTGGAGCAAAAATATGAGAAAACCGAAATCTATTTTTAAAATATTACATAAATATAGAAACTATAACCAAGTTATAAATGATCATAGTTATAAATTATATAAAAAGAAGAAGAAAGTAGAAGACTTTCGTAATTTAGTTTTAATAGCAAATGACGAAACTACTAGCGCCTATTTAAATCAACACACTCATGTTATTTTAATTATAAATAAAGATTTATATATCGACCACATAATATATCTTTACGATAGAAGAATTCACTTTTTTAATAGCAATAACCTTGAAGAAAAGACTAAAAAATTACTAGATATATACTATAATTCTACTAAAGATAAGTTTATTGATTCACTTTATGAAAATGGCTTTATTAGTTTAAAACTTAAAGATAAGTTAAGAAAGGAATGCCTTTTATGACATTTTATATAGATTTTTTAGGCTGTAAAGTTAATAGCTATGAAGCTCAAGCTGTCGCTTATAGTCTAATAAAACATGGTTTTATAGAAGTAGATATTAAACAAGAAATTCCCGATATTATAATCATAAATACATGTGCTGTAACCGAAGTTAGTGCTACTAAATCTAGACACTTAATAAAACGATTTAGAACGCATTATCCAAATTCGATCATTATTGTTATGGGGTGTTACTCCCAGTATGCATATGAACTTATCACAAATGAAATTGGAGTAGATATTGTAATTGGGACCTCCTATAGAGATAAAATTTACGAATTAATTGAAGAATTTTTAAAAAATAAAAAGAAAATTTACTTAATTAAAAAAGATAGACGAAGTTTAACTTATGAAAATTTATTGATTGATAGATATTTTGAAAATACTCGCGCTTATGTAAAAATCCAAGATGGCTGCAATAATTTTTGTACCTATTGTTTAATACCTTATATTCGAGGAATTTCTAGAAGTAGAAGTGAAAACGAAATCATAAATGAAATTAAATGTTTAATTAATAACGGATATAAAGAAATTATCTTAACAGGTATTGATCAAGGAAGTTATGGATTAGATTTTAAAGAAAAAAGTAATTTTTCTACTTTATTAAGTAATATTTTAAAAATAGACAACTTATATCGAATTCGTATTTCTTCAATCGAAGAAAGTCAAATTGATAATCAATTTTTGGAATTACTGAATAATTATCCAAATATAGCAAATCATTTACATATACCTTTACAAAGTGGTTCAAAGGATATTTTAAAAGCGATGAATAGGAAATATGATGTTGATAGTTTTTTAAAAACAATCGAAAAAATAAGAGAAATTCGTCCTGATATTTCTATAACCACTGATGTTATTGTTGGTTTTCCTGGTGAAAGTGAAGAAAACTTCATTGAGACATATAATTTTATTAAAAAAGCAAAATTTAGTAAGATTCATGTTTTTCCTTATAGCGATAGAGCTGGGACTATTGCTAGTAAAAGAACTAATAAAGTTCCAATTAAAGTGAAAAAAGAAAGAGTTCAAAAATTATTAGTATTAAATAACGAGCTCGAAGAAAATTATTTTTCTAAATTTTATGGTAAAAAAATAGAATTTTTGATGGAATCCTTTAACCCAAAAACTAATATGATTAAAGGACATAGTTCAAACT
>JADIMY010000037.1 GCA_017694345.1 Candidatus Onthovivens merdipullorum
GAACTAAACAAACTAATAAACCTAAAATAAGGTTAATTGATAAAGTTAGTGGATATATCTTTTTAATTCCTTCGTTATTATTAGAACCTTTAAGTTGAGTAATCAAAATTAAAGAAGAAGACGATAATACTGTAAAAGAGACAATAAAAATATTTGTAACTTGATTTACTTGACCGATGGCATTTGTTGCTTGTGGAATTCCAGCAAACATAAATTGATTTATATAGCCAATTGATACACCTAAAATTAGTTCTATAAATACAGGTAGAGCTAATTTTATTGTTTCTTTATTTTGATAAAATAGTCTAAAAATCGGTAAGTTTTTCATATACAAGTAGATATGTTAAAACGAATTAAATATTAGTTCAATATATATCTGGTAAGGAAATAGAAGTTAATATCAATAAGCTACATTCTGGTCATGTTAAATCCTGTGGGTGCAGAAGATTTAGGTGGAGAGATCTTACAAGTCAGAGGTTTGGTAGGCTGACTGTTCTTGAGTTTGCATATACAAAAACAGATGAAAAATATATAAGAAAATAAATAAAGAAAATGAGAAACTTTATTTATTTTTCGCTTGGTGCATTTGCTTATTTTTATGATATTTCGTTTAAGAAAATATCGCTCAACATGTTTTGATACCATCTAAAGCAATAGAAAGTTTAATAGAATAGATTAAAATATGTCGATATAAATTGTCATCAATAAAAATGTCTTAATTTATCGCAATCATCATCTTTAAAAGAACAATTGTGATCTAGAAATACCTGCAAAACATATCGACAAAATACTCAGTTTTTCCAAAAAATCGATATATTCTTCAATTTTTTATAAAATAAAGTTATAATTATATCGACAAAATCCTAAGTTCTTAGGAAAAAGGAGATGTAATGTTTAAAAGAGATTTATATTTAAATAGGCTAATCGAGAGTCAAAATAACAAATTAATTAAGGTGATTACAGGGATTAGAAGATGTGGTAAATCATTTTTATTGAATAACATTTTCTACGATTATTTAATAAAAGACCGCAAAATTGACCCTAAATATATTATTAGGTTTGCTTTTGATAACGAAAGCGACATTATGAAATTGGATTCTTACTTTCCTAAAAAAGCAACTACAAAAAAAGTTCGAGGACAAGATTTAGTTGATAGTAGAAAATTTTTATCTTTTATTGAGGAACAAATTAAAGAAGATGGCTTTTACTATCTTTTATTAGATGAAATTCAAAATCTTGAAAATTTTGTGAGAGTGCTAAATTCCTTTTTATATAGAGATAATTTTGACGTTTATGTAACAGGTAGTAACTCAAGATTTTTATCTAGTGAAGTTGACACCGAATTTGGTGGACGTGGATACAGAATTCACTTATTACCATTATCCTTTAATGAATATTGCTCATTTACAAGTAGTGATAAAAGAGATGCTTTAAATGAATATATCCGATATGGTGGCATACCTTTAGTTCAGCTTCAACCTAATGATACAAGTAAAGTAAATCAAGCGATTTCAATAGTAAAAGAAACTTACTTTAAAGATTTGGAATTGAGACATCCTACAGCTGATAAAAATAATCTTGAAGAAACTTTAAGGGTTATTGCTTCTATGATTTCTACACCAATTAATCCAACAAGAATTGAAAACACATTTAAAAGTAAATATCGCTTAAATATTGTTAATGATAGCATTAAAGAATACATCAAATGGTTTGAAGAAGCTTATTTATTAAATAAAGTTTTAAGATTCGATATTAAAGGAAGAGGATATATTGGAACGCCCTATAAAATATATTTTGAAGATATTGGAATAAGGAATGCGATTTTAAATTTTAGAGATATTGATGAAACTGATTTAATTGAAAACATAGTTTATAACGAGCTAAGATATCGTGGCTTTAATGTCGATGTTGGAACTATTAAATTTTCTACTAAATCAGATAAACTTGATAAAAATAATAAGCAAATTTATATCAAAAATGACGCAGAAGTCGACTTTATTGCAAGTAAAGGAAGCAAAATATATTACATACAAGTAGCTCTAGAAATAAATAATGAAGAGAAAAAAGAACAAGAATATCGTCCATTAAGAAATATCAATAATTCTTTTAAAAAAGTGATTATTGTAAAAAATGATTCTAAGGCTTTTTATACAAGTGAAGGGTTTTTAAGAATCAATTTACTCGATTTTTTAGCTGATATTAATTCACTTGATTTGTAAGTTTTTGGAATAGGCAATAATAACTGAAACCTTATTGAATATTTTTTACATTAACGTAAGAAATATTCAAAGAATACAATGTGTAAATATGTTGGTTAGAGTCATATCTATGGATAACTGCGGATAACTGTTTATTAAAAAACAAAATATTTATTGGTTAAAGAAAATGTTAAAATTTTTGTAAATGGTTCAGAAAATCATTGAAAGAGTATTAAGTGGAGACACTACTTTTACATCGTTTAGATTATTAACTAAAATTGCAGAAGAAAAAAATATTGGAGGTGCGAAAATGGATAATACAATCTTAATTATCGTTATTGTTCTAATGGCTGTTATCGTGCTAGCGCTGATAGGCTTTTTGATTTACCAAATTAAAGTAAAAAATCATGTAGTAACGAATGGCGGATATGATTACAGTGAAGAAATTCGAGAAATTAGAAAAGGATTAGCACAATCTAGCTTAGAAACCAAGGCCGCAATACAAGACGCTTTTAGTGATGCTTCGAAAAAACTAAGCAATCAGTTTGATGAGCAAAAAGATAAAATGATAGATCTTAAAGATAATCTTTTGGATAAAGTAGAGAATAAATTTAAAGATACAAACGAGAAATTAGGCAAGTCTCTTGAGGATTTTACTAAAAAAGTAGAAGACAAAATGCAACAATCTAACGATAACAATGTCAATCATCTGAAAACGGTTAGCGAATCACTTGGAAAGATTACTG
>JADIMY010000038.1 GCA_017694345.1 Candidatus Onthovivens merdipullorum
AAAATTTGTATTCTGTTCAAAATTATTCTGACTTAAAAAATTGACGTTTCTATTTGTACATCTGTTTAGTTTTCAAAGATCTCTAGGCACGATTAGTTTTACTAATTTTTTCAACTCTCGTTGCGTGCTTGTATATAATACAACTAGGACAAAAATATGTAAAGAAAAAATTTCATTTTTTTTGAAAAATTTTTTCTCCATATATTTATCTATAATATATATATAGTTATTTTAAAATTTGATTGATTAAATTAATTTCTCCTACTTCTTTAATAAAATTAATCGAAGAAAAAGTTATATTTTTATAAATAAGTTTTTTAACTTTTAAAAACCCATTATTCACTTTAATAATTAAATAGCCGTGAAATAAAGATTGTATTCCCCCATTAGGCAAATATTGCAAAGTAATTGGACCAGTGTATTTTTCATATTCTAAAAAGATAATAACTTCATTATTAAAATAAACTTTTAAAGGAATATCTTTTAAAGAAAAGTCAAAATCTTTAGAAAAATCTAATTTAATTAAGTTCATTTAAATCAAAATCAAAAGTAGATTTATAAACCGCTAGTCCTAAATAACTATTATCTTCTAAAGAAGCATTATCTCCTGAAGCAATAACATTATTTAAATCTAAATAATATTTAACTTCCCTTCCATCTTCTAAAGTAACGCTAATTCCTAATAAACTAAATAACATCCTAAAATCAATCTTTTCATTTTCTTCTAAAATTAAATCATTATATACAGGAGATCTATTAAGTTTAACCATCTCAATATTTGCTGAACCATCTTCATTTTCATTATTGACAAAAATATAATATTCGCCATTTAAGATAAAGTAACGATAGCCGATAAAATCATCGACATCACTAGGTAAAGCATCTCTAATTCCTTCAGCTAAATCATCAAGTTTAAAATTAAGTCCACCAACTTTTGTTAAAACATCAATCTTTTCAGTTTCTTTATTTAATAAAGCAAAATTACTAGTTGGATTAATCGTATCTAAATCGACGAGTTGATAGAAAATGTAGCCTCTACTAAACTCATTATTATATTCAAGGCATCTTTCAAATTTAGGATTACCATTATTTTCTAAATATACTAAGCCATCATAAATACCAGTACTAATACTTGTTCTATAAAAATCAGTATTTCCTTTCCTATCTACTTTTTCCCAGCCATTAACATACCCATAAGCATAAGTTTCAGAATTACTCGTTAGGCAAATTAAATTATTGTCCGCATCTAAAGAAACATTTTCAATAACTTGACCATTAATATCAATTAGATAATTTCTATTTTGATAAGAAATTAAGTGATTGGTATAATCATAATTTTTAAGTGGTATCTCAATAATGTTATTTTCATCTTCAATAAAATAAAGTTTAGAAAAATAGTTTGGATCAAAATTATTTAAAGAAATATTGACACCACTTTTACTAATAGCTAAAAGATGATCTTTTTCAAAAGTATAAGTTAATTCGTAATTACTTGCCCCATTATCTTTAATAAAATAACGACCATCATCACTACTAAACACATCAAAACTAGTTAAACTTCTAATTAAATCACCTTTAACTAATTTATCTTGATAAAGAATATAAGTTTCTCCATCAAGTGTATAAATGGAATTTTCATCACAATTTGGTAATTCAATTATACTTGCATCATCATTAATAATATAAGTATTTAATTCATCAAGTGAAGTAAATCTACTTGGATAGTTATTATTACTAGTAACATCGATATTTTCCTTATTATAAATAATCACCCATTTTTCACTTGAATCATTACTTTTTGAACCAATTATATCTCCATTAGATAAATAAATTTCATTATTATTTAGGTAATAATAACTATTATTATTACGGTAATATTCGTATTCATTAAATTTAACTATTAAAGGATAATTAAATTCTCTATCAATATTAATAACTTGATTATTAGTATCAAAACTTCCTTCTAAATAAGTGAAATTAACATTTAAATTCTTGAAATTATTATTTTTAAATTGATTAAAAATAGTTTCGCTAACATTTACATTACCTTTTAAACCAGCATTTTCATTAATATTTAAAGTGCCATTAAGTTTAAGTTCTCCACCATCTCGATTATTAAAAGTATTTAAAACAAATAATTGGTTATTTAAATTAAGTGATCCATTAATATTTAAAGTTCCACCATAATTTATACTAGCTTTACTATTTAATGTTAAACTACCATCTATTAAGTTGATATTTACTTTTTCATTAACAAGTGGAAAATAAATATCGTATTTTGCTTCTCCATTTTTAGAATCGATATAACTAAAGTCATTAAAAGTTACATCGTTATTTATATCAATATTTAATAAATTGTCGCCACTATTAATTACAATTTCACCATCAGTGTTTTCTAAATTATCGTAACTAAATACCCCGTTTTCACCAATAAAATTAATTTCTTTATTTCGATAAACTAAATCAGAAGAAAACGCTGAATTTTTAACGATAAAATTAGCCCCATTTACAAGCGTTACTTTTGTATTTAAATATCTAGTATCGTAAGTAGAAAATGGACTAATACCTTTTTCTAAAGAGGTTTGATAAGCGATTGAATTTAAAGAATTTGTAACTAAATTAGTCTTAATTGTTCCACCATTTTCAACAATTATCTCACCAGTTTTATCAATACTTGAATCAGTAATTAATCCATTAGAATCAATAATTCCACCATTTTTAATCGTTATTTTATGTCCATTTAGATCTAACGTCGCATAATCACCTACGATTAGTCCTTCTAAAGTCCCATTACTTCCAATAACACCACTTAAAACAAGTTCACCACTAATTTCTAAATCGTCTAATAATTTAAGTTTAATTTTTTCGTTACCACTATCGCTTTTAACATAACTAAAACTACGATAAACTTTACTATCAGCTAAATATAAATTATTATTTAAATCAAATTTAGAAGTACTTAAATATAAGTGTTTATCTGCATTAATACTTTTTAAATTTACATCACTAATCTCTTTATTTTCACCTATATTATTTAAAGAAAACATTGGATTAAAAGCATCATTGTCGCTTAATCCTTCGCTTATTGAATTATAAGTTCCTTCACCAGCACTATTAACAAAAGTTAAAGAATTATTAATACCATTAGTAAAATTAACATCATTATAAGGGAAAGATCCGACATTTTTATTATCATAATTTTCAAAAATTAATTTATTAGAAATAGTTGTGTTATCAAAAGGAGCTCCGATTGTAATCTCTTCACTTTCACCATTAAAATCAAATTCAAAATTTAAATTTAAACCATTTGCTTCAATAATATCGATTTCGTTTTCTGTATCACTAACATAAAGTGTGTCTAAATTCAAATTAGCTAAACTAGACAAAGATAAATCACTTAAAGTTGAAGGAAGTGTTAAATTTGTTAATTTTTTTGCCCCATCTAAAGCAAAAAAACTTAATGTTGTAACCCCGTCTTCAATAACAATACTACTTACATCGTCGATACTTCTAGTGGTAAATAATTGGCTTAATCCCATTGGTCCAACAACAACTTCTTTACCATTAAAAGTACCAGGAATAGTTACTTCATCAGGCATTAAACTATCATCTTCAATCTTGTTTGATTTATTGTAACTTCTTAAAAGAATATCTGTTATTGAAATATCTAATGGTATCTCGACCCCACTTTCATTAATAGCATCTTCAATTAAACCATAGACATCCCTTTTTAAGATAGCTGTAGCTTTTCCTTCATAGTTTAAGTTAAATTCACTTAAAGCTTCATTATCAAAACTATAAGAAAAATCATTCAAATAAAATAGCATTGGATCATAGTTATCACTACTTGCTTCATCAACTATTTCACCATTTTCATTAAACTTAGAATAGACATCTTCTTTACCAAATTCTTCATCATTTTTAATTAAAACTAATGGTAGTTCATTTATGAAATCAATTGGATTTTCAAAAAATTCAGGCATTGTAACATCACCTGTTTCGAAATCAAAACCTACTTCATAATTAGGAATATCCATGTAGTATTTATTTTCGGTCTCACTAAAACACAGATTTTGAAAATTCACTAATCCAAGATATTCATAATCGGTTAAGGAATTAAAAACAACACCTTTCAAAAGATGACTATCGTAATACCAAGCATGAAACTCAGCTTTATCATCAGTAATACCTTCGTTTTCTCTAAGTTTTTTATAATATCCTAAAGCTTCTTCAACAAAATCTTTATTAGGGTCTGTCGTTACTTTGCAACCACTTAATGACAATGTGGCTAAAGCCGCAATAGGAAACACAAATGATTTTTTCTTCATACTTTAAATTATAAATTTAAAGTCACTTAATATCAATAAATATTACACTCCGCATCGAAGTTTTTTTAGAAAAAGTGAAATTAAAAACAAAATATAGCATAAATTTCTTATTGTGATTATTAGTTTTTACAAATTTATGATTGTTTTCTGTAATTAAAAAATGTGTTTTTTAGATAAAAACCTTGCAAAACTCAATTATTTTTTCTTAATTCATATAAAAGTATTCCAGAACTAATAGCGACATTTAGACTATCAATATTTTGAATTGGAATTTTAATTTTATAATCAGCTATATCTAAAATTTCCTTACTTATCCCCTTACCTTCGTTACCAAAAATCAATATAAACCTATTAATATTTAGTTTTAAAAATTCATCTAAAAATATCGAATCTTCACTTAAAGTTGTAGCAATAATTTTATAACCATTTTCTTTAAATTTAACTATTTCATTAAAACTTGTTTTTACTATATTTTCTTTAAATATTGCACCTTGTGAAGCTTGAATTGTTTTAATGTTATATTTAAATGAAGTTTCTTCATCAACTAAAATATCAAAATAAGAAAACGCTAATGCTGTTCTAAAAATAGTTCCAACATTACCTGGATCTTGAACTTTATTTAAATAAATTAATTTATTTGAGGTAGTAGGTTCTTCGTTTTTATAGTGACAAACTCCAATAA
>JADIMY010000004.1 GCA_017694345.1 Candidatus Onthovivens merdipullorum
TTATTACAGTATTATATACTTTTCGAGAATCAGCTAACTCATAAGTTCCAAAATCTGAGCTACGAATTCTAACCTTAGCTAAGCCATTTCCATTATCATTTTTAGTGATAAGTTGAGTACTTCCTCCGCCATCAAAATTCATTGCATCAAAACATCCAATATATCTAAGAAATTCAGCAAGTTCAGGTAAGTTTACGCCATATGTGTCACTATCACTACTAGAATGGTTTCCATAACGAAGAGCTTCTATTGCACATAAAATAATAGTGTGATCATCTTTAATTCCAATAGAAGTTCGTGGAATATTACTTGTTTGAGCTCCGTTTGAATTTTCTTCACCAACAGTTTTAGCAATCTCTCCATTTTCTACTAAAGATTGTCTTCCACCAATTATATCTTTATAAAACTTAAACGTATCATCTTCACTAGTTAAAGAATAACCTACTCTCTTATTTACTTCTAAAGATAAATCTTCACTAGAAACAAAATAAAAGTACTCACTAGCATCCGTAATGTTATAACTAAAATCATCAATACCATAATCAATTATTTGTTCAATTAATCCACTAGTGATTACTTCACTACTATCATCTAGTTTAACTTTATATAAAACATCTTCACTAGATAACTCAATCTTAATATTTTCATTAATTAGCAAAAGATCATAATTTGAAGTTAAACTACTTCCATTCGTTAATACATTCTCAATTGTAATTACTTCATTATTTTCTTCATAAACTAAAATATTAGAAAGTTCAGATTTAATGACTTCTTCTTTAGAATCGCTTTGAATAAGTGGAGAAATTAAAGCACTTTCTCCACTTACTCCAATAAGCATTGGCATAGAAGCTGGAACATCATTTCCTGGAGTTAAATGATCATATATACCATTATCATTATGTGAAGCTTTAATGACTTTATTATTAGTGGCATAGGCATTAACACTAGTTCCTACGCCAGTTGCAAAAAAGTCAGCATTAGTAATAGCCATTACTTTTTTATTAGTTTTACTTTCATAATCTAACATTTGTTCATAAGGAGTAGCAATGCCTTCACTAGCATAGTTTGTCGTTAGTTTAGCTTTAGTTAAATCAACATTAACTGTGTGAGCTCTAACTTCATTACCATTATTAAGTAAAAATGAATAAACATCTTCACTTACGCCATCTCCTAAAATATTAGTTTCAATGATACTTAAAGAATCTTCTTTAAATAAAGTAGGTGCAAATTTTTCTAAATTAGTAGGATAAATTTTATTATTTCCTGGACTAGACACCTCAAATATAGATTTATTTACTAAAGTTATATTAATTCTTACATCACTATTATTAATGATATATTCATATTCTAAATTAGAATTTGGACTTACTATGTTATTATTAATCGTTACTTCACTAATTTTCTTATCTTTATTTGTTACATCAACACTAAATTTAAGAGTATCTCCATTTAAATACCCTTCACTTTCAATTCCATTTATAACATAATCTTCTGACTCATTATAAGTAACAAAATATCGAGTCTCTTTTTCTTGCTTATCATCTTCTTTATTACAAGAAAATAAACTAGTTCCACTTAAAAATAATAAGCTACTAATACTAATAATATTTAATATTCTTTTTTTCATCTTACTTACCTACTTTCTTTTTCCTTATAACAAAAAATAAGGCTATTCCTCCACCAAGCAAAATAACTCCAAGAGGTATACTAATTCCTAAAATTAAACCTAAATTTGTCTTTTGTGGTGAACCGCTTTCACTACCAACTTTAATAGTAATCACATCACTAAAATAAACTCCTCTATAACGAGGACTACCACTTGGCCCTAAAAATAAACCTTGTAAGATAGCACTTATTGTCCCATCACTATTTTCTTCATAGATAAAAGGTTTAGCTTCTAAAGTTTTTTCACTAATTTTTCCATTATACATTAAATAATTAACTTCAAAAGTAGCATCTAATAAGTTCTCAACACTTGTAACACCTAGTTCATCATTAACTACTAATTTAGTAGGAAATAATTCCATAGTTGTAGGATAATCATTAGTAATACCAACTACACCATTACTAAGTCCATTATATATTTCACTTACATTTGAATAAGTCCAATAATAGCCTAAAAAACCTCTTTCGGCTAAATCAAAATCAAAATCTTCATTAAAGACGCCTTTATTAAAATCATTTCCATAGTTATTCAAATTTAAACCAGCAACTCCAGTTGCCGTAATATCATTAAACATTGTGTTATTCATATTGTTTAATGTTGCACAAGGAACTTCTGGAATAAGGTCTTTACATCTAATAAGTTGATTATTGTCAAAAGCAATAATTACAACTTGATCATACATATCGTACTCATCTAAATAAGTTTTTAAATTGCTCACAGTATTAGGATTACTATCTTTAATTTCGACAATAATTATTTTGTTATTACCTTTAAATTCTTTAAAAACATCGTCTAAAAATGGAATATTAACTCCTTCACCTATTTCCATTCCATTAGCGTTTTTTGTTATTTTAAACTGTTTAATCTCTTCGCTACTCATATTAGAAACATATCCATAACCATTAGTGCTAACAGCTAAAGAGTTATCATGCATTACAACAAGTTTATTATCAGTAGTAGACATTACATCAAGTTCAATATGAGTTGCTCCTCTTTCGTAAGATTCAATAAATCCTTCTAAAGAATTAGTGTAATTTGTTATTGGATTACCTCGATGAGCAATATTAAAACTAGGCCTATTCACATTCTTAGTCTTATTATCAGTATTTTCAAAATAAGTAAAAACATTAAGCGCTTCTTTTACTTTAGGACTAATAATTCCATAAACTCCATCAGTAATTAATTTAGCTATTTCTAATTCGCTTGTATCGCTACTAGTATTTACCCAAACTGATTTAAAACGACTTTCTAAGTATCTTATAACTTCTTCACTAGCTTGAGCTTCACTTAAAATAATTGTATTTGCAAAACTAGTATTAGCTAATTTAATCGCTTCTTCTTTATTAAAATTAGTAGTATCTTTTAAGTCTAAAATTCCTCTAACCATACTTCCATTATTCGTACTTCTAATACTTTTTAGTAAGGAAGGATTATTACTACATAAAGCCATATCAATAGGACATAATGTAGTATCTAAAAAATTACTTAAAGAATTTTTAACTTCTTCATTATCAAAATATATAACAGGGAGCATCTTTTCTTTAATATAAGTGTTATAAGCATATAAAAAACTCATTCCGCTAGAAAATAAATCATTAGTTAATAAATTATTATTTTCATCAATTAAATTAAGATCTTTATTAATTTTTAAAATAATATTACTAGGTCTACTTGTTTCACTTTCACTATAACTTATTAAATCATCTAGTGAATTTATAAAAGTATTAGCAAAGACAGGACTTAATAGATTTGTTTTTGGTTTAATGGTGTCATTAAAAGACTTTTCAATGACACCATTATTAATTGCTTCTTTACTAAAGTTATTATTTATTTGATAATTATTAATTTTAGTAGATAAGGACATACTAAATAAAGAGAGAGTTAAAACAAATAAAAATCCTATTTTTTTCATAAAATGCTCCTCAAGAAAATATATTTTGATTATATTTAAAAAGAATTTAAACTTATATCAAATAATAGTATTTTCTTAATATTTGTATATTTTATGTAAACAATTATTTATTACTTATTTAAATTATTATTAATTATAAAATTATAAAGTCTATCAAAAGCTATTTCATGACCTATTAAATTAGGATGACCATTTGCTCCTGATTGATTACCTTGGAAAGCTAAACTAAAGGCTGTATTTTCACCATATTTATTATTAATATTTTCAGTTGCTGTTTTAATAGCATTAATTAAAGTATTATTGATGTTATAACACATATTATAACAAGATATAAACACACACTCTGGACTATTCTTTTTAATTTCATCTGTAATAATAGTGTAGTTATTAATAAATTCTTCTATACCTTCTTTTCTTTTTTCTTCACTAAGGCTTTCATATCCCCCATCATCATTACTACCTAAATTAAATACTACAATATCAGGTTTAGATTTAGACATATCGTAATGAATAGAACCTTCTACCGTATTATATTGATCCATCATATCAACTCCATAAGGAGCTAAAACTTCACTTAAAGCTATACCACTACAGGCCACAATACTTGATTCATAACCTAATTTATCAGCAGTTAATTGAGCATAAGTTAAGGTACCATCTTCATCCATTGTTCTAAATATCTTAATTGAAGGATCTCCTAAATTTCCATAACCACAAGTTAAAGAATCTCCATAAAACTCAATAAGTTTAGGAGCTTCTTTATAATCTCGATCATAAAAATCGATTTCTCCATTATAACTTAAGGAGTATACTCCTAATTTAGAAACACTTGCTTCATTAATTTTAACTACCTTTAAAGTGTGTCTTCCTATTTCTAAATTAGAAAACAAAGTTACATCGGCTTTTCCACTTCCTAGTTCAATCTTTCGCTCTTCTTTCCCATCTATATATGTTTTTAAATATTGAGTTGTGTTTCCACCAAGCATTTCACTAAATAAAGAAGCACTAATCGAATTAATTTCATTTTTAACATCGACAAAAAGTTCAAATCCAGTATTGGTAAAACCAAAATAAATTGCTTCCTCTCCTTCAATTTCTTTAGTAGTATATCTACCTAAATAATGAATTTCACTAGTATTTAAAGCATCTAAATTAGTTATTTTTGTTTCAATATATGGTTCATTCATATTTTCGTCCTTATTACAAGCTCCTAGAAAAATACCTGATGTAGCTAATAAAATTGTACCTAAAGTTTTTAATGTTTTTTTCATAAATTATCCTTTTTTAATCTTAATACAAAAGAGATAAAATTCATTAATTTCTATTTAATCAATTAAATAATGAATATATTTTC
>JADIMY010000039.1 GCA_017694345.1 Candidatus Onthovivens merdipullorum
GCTTTTACCACTCACGCCGAGCAAAATTTTAAATGTTGGCGTTACATTTTTCTCATTAAATATAAAGGAAGCATTTAGAATTTGCTTATTAGTAAAACCGTACTTTTTAAGAAGTTCATAATGTGAACTCACAATAGTTAATGCACGAATTTTAAGCAACTTTTTAACTATTGCAACAGCTAAAGCTTCACCTTCTTTAGGATCAGTTCCATTACATAATTCATCAATAACTACTAAATCATTACTAGTTAAGTACTGGAAAATTACTGAAATACTACTAATATGTGCACTAAAGGTAGACAAATTGCTTTCTATCGATTGTTTGTCGCCTATTTCCACATATATTTTATCGAAAACACAAATCTCACTATCAACACTTGCAGGTATTGCTAAACATAGTTTTACCATGTATGAACAAATAGCAATAGTCTTTAATGCTATAGTCTTCCCTCCTGCATTTGGACCAGAAATAATCATCAAAGTTTTGTCATTACCAAGAATAAAATCATTAGGTACGCAGAAATTTTTATCGATTAATGGGTGTCTAGCGTTGGACAATTTAAAAGTTTTCTCTTTATTTAATTTTGGAATATTTGCGTTGATTTCTTTTGCGTATTTCACTTTAGCAGATAAAAAATCCAATTCACCTAAAACTTCGTTATTGTTTATTAGATTATTTCCTTCTTCTACAACTTTATTTGTTAAAGCGAATAATATTTTATTTACTTCATCTCTTTCTTTTATTTTTAGTACGGCTAATTCATTTTCTAACTCTAAAATTTCTTTTGGTTCAATGAAAGTTGTTAACCCACTATCCGACACGTCTTGTACAATACCATCAAAATTAGATTTGAAGCTACTATTTACAGGTATAGCGTAATGCCCGTTTCTAAGAACAAAATTATCTCCTGATAATTTATCTTTATGTTTTGAAAATAATTTATTTAATGTTGTATGGATATTTTTATTTAAAGAATAAATGCTTTTTCTAATATCAAATAAAGCCTTAGATGCACTATCTTTCACAGTATTATCGATTGAAATTGCAGAGTTTATTTCATTATAAAGTTTTTCGTTTGCCTTTAAAGACATAAATAGTTCATTTAAATCATCTAAATCTTCTGTAATACTAAGCGAATATTTGATTGTATCGATAGTAACTTGAATTTCCTCCTTAATATTATTAAGAGTTATTTCATTAAAAACGTTGCCTTTTTTAGCAAAATTGATTGTTTCAAACATGTCAAGTTCAGATCTAATTGGAAAATCGCCATAAAGATTCATCACTTTAAGCGCTTGATTTAGCTTATTTAATTCTTTTTTTACAAAATTAAAATCACTAGAAGGTGTTAAAAGTTCTATTTTTTGTTTTGCAATTATGGTTTTCGTAAATTTTTTTATATTTTGTCTAATTTTATCTACTTCTAATACTTCTTCGACCTTGTTCATAAATATCTAACCAAATACTGCCTTAAAATTGTTCTCAACTATTTAATATTAGCGTTTTTATCGATAATTTCCACATTTTTTAACAATTTCGAAATCTTTTGTGCTATAATTTTTTGGTAATGATAACGATAAAGGTTACCAAACATAATCTCGAGAAATTAGAGAAAACTTATGAAAATTATATCGTAGAACGCAATGTTGGATATATTCTTTTTGTTGCAAAAACAGATAAAAATATTGTGACTGCTTACGATAATAAAAAAGGTAATGTTTTTAAAGTAACTATACAAGGAGAGGACGCTTTTCTTATCGCACAAAAATTTTCAACTTCTCCTTCAACCTTGCCTAAAAAAGTGAGAGAAGATAAAGGACCAATGGTATTTATCGATGTTGATGAACAAATCGGAAGCGATGAAGTTGGCACTGGTGATTTTTTTGGTCCAGTTGTTGTCTGCGCATGTTACGCTAATCATGACACAATGAAGATTATCGATGATTACAAAATTACAGATTCTAAAAAAATGAGTGACCAGAAAATCTTAGAGATTATTCCTTCGATTCTTAAAAAAGTCCACTTCACTTGTAAGGTTTTTAAAAACGATCAATATAACGCTGCTGTAGCAAAAGGTTATAATTTAAACCAAATCAAAGCAATTGCACATAATTATGTTTTAACAAAATTACACGAAAGATGTCCTTACGTTAGAAATGTTTATGTTGATCAGTTTACTCCAAGCGACAAATATTACGAATATTTAGCACCTTTAAATCAAGAAAATGTCTTGCACGATATCGTTTTTAGAGAAAAAGGAGAGATGTATTTCCCTTCTATTGCTCTAGCAAGTAATATCGCACGCTATTCTTTTTTAGTTTATATGAATGAATTAGGAAAGAAATATGGTTGTAAAATACCTCTAGGAGCCGGAAAAGATGTTAATGAATTTGCTACCAAATTCATCGATAAGTTTGGAATAGATGAATTTAATAAAATAGTTAAGAAAAATTTTAAAAATTATAATGAAGTAACAGCTAAAGGAAAATCTCTTATTTAGCTAATCTAGTTAAAACATCTTTAAAATATTGAGGTAAGTCACATTCTAGACTTATCTCTTTTTTTAATACAGGATGATAGAAAGTTAATTTATATGCGTGTAGCAATTGACCATTGTTATAAACTTCACTACTTCCTCCATATAAAACATCGCCAACTAAAGGGTGATGGATAGATGAAAGATGAACACGAATTTGATGAGTTCTACCAGTCTCTAGTTGGCATCTTATAAGTGTATATTTTTTATATCTTTCAATGACCTCAAAATGAGTTATTGCTTCTTTACCATTTATATTGTCTATTGCCATTTTTAATCGATTAGCTTTATCTCTTCCGATTTTACCGATTATTTTTCCGTTATTAACTTCAATAACGCCATCCACTAAAGCAATATATTCGCGATGCATAGAGTGACTTTCTAGCTGTTTAGCTATTTCTTTATGTGTAAAATCATCTTTACAAATGAGAAGCAATCCGCTTGTGTCTTTATCGATACGATGAACAATCCCAACGCGTTCAACTCCATTTATTGATGAAAGTTTAATATTTGCATAAATAAGAGCGTTAACAAGCGTATCATTAAAGTGTCCATTTCCAGGATGAACCACCAAACCTTTTGGTTTATTAATAACTAAAACATTATCATCTTCATAAACAACATCTAATTTAAAATCGTATGGTTCTAAATCTTTATCCTTGTCTTTTTTAACATAATTAATGGTTATTTTATCGCCTGTCTTTACTTTGTATGATGGAGAGACCTTTTGCCCATTTACTAAAACATCTCCGTTTTTAATTAGATTTGAAAAATATACGCGCGAATATTTTGAATCTAAAAGAGATAAGGCTTTATCAAGCCTCAAAGTATTGATATTTTCTTTAACGATAAATTCACTACTCGTCATTTTCGTTAGTTACTGAAGATATTGTTTCGGAATTATTAAGATTTGATTGCTCTTTTTCTTCTAACTTTTTAATGTTTTCTTTATGTTCCTTATCTTCTTTGCTAGTTTTAATTTCATCGTAAATTAAATATCCAAGAAGCATTAAAACTCCAACTACTAAGCAAGCATCAGCAATATTAAAAATGCCAAAATTAGGAAACCAAGATTGTATAGAAATAAAATCAACTACTCCTCTATCAAAAAAGAAAGTTCTATCAATTAAATTTCCAACATCTCCACCTAAAACAAGAGCAAGAGCTATTCCAAAAAAAGTATTTATAGATTTATCTTTAGTCATTAAGTAAACAATGTAAATAGGAACAGCAAACATTAC
>JADIMY010000040.1 GCA_017694345.1 Candidatus Onthovivens merdipullorum
TGAGGGTCTCGTGGGCTCGGAGATGTGTATAAGAGACAGGTTCAAGGACACGCTGATGATATGCCTCAAAATTATTATTATATCTGGAAAGAAATTTATAGCGGAGTTTTTAAAACTGACTGCTATAGAGATTTCTTTGAAGTAATGTATAGTGATCCAGATAGATTATTTGATACGCCAGAAGCAAAAGGCGATTATTTAAATAAAAATGAATATGATTCCTTACATAGCTTATTTATTAATAAGCTAGAAAATTATGAAGGATTAAAATCTATTAAGGAACTTAACTTAAAGAAAGCGCAAAAGAAAGAAAATAAAGCTAATAAAAAAGCTACTTCTAAAAGAAGTAAAAATAAAAAGGAGGTAGCTTAACTATGCCTGTATATTTAAATAAGAAAAATAATAAATGGTATATATCTCATCGTTTAAATGGGAAACAATTTACAATAAGAAGAGATAAAAATAACAATCCGTTTAATACTAAAAAAGAAGCTCAAGATTATGAAAACGAATTTTTTATTTTATCTAGTTCATCATTTTTAAAAGACATGAATAAACGAATTCGTGAGTTAAAGCAATTAATTACAAAAGAAATTAATAACAAATATAAAATCACTTCATCGTATTCAATCAATATTTATTTAAATAAATATTTTATTCCATTCTTTGGTAATTTCAGATTATCAAATTTAAATAATGATTTATTAATACTTTATAAAAATAAAATATTAAATATTAAAGATAAAAATATATCCATTTCTAATATATTAAGATATTCAAAAAAGATTTTTAGAATAATTTGTAAATTTTACAATTTATCAATTAATTTAAATATTTTAGATTATCAAAATAAAAATTTAACAAATAATAAATCTTTTAAATATTATGATTATGAACAATTTAAAACCTTTATTAGTGTAATAAAAGATCCATGCGATAAACTTATGTTTCAATTTTTATACTATTATGGTTTACGAGTTGGGGAACTTAGAGCAGTAACAAGTAATTCAGTTGATTTACATTTAAATCAACTACATATACTTAATGAAGCTTCAACAAAAGCTGGAGTAGGAAAAACAATTATTGTTAATCCAAAGACTCAATCATCAATAAGATCCTATCCATTATTAGGCTTTTTGAAAGAAGAATATTTAATTATATATAAAGAAAATTATTCTGGATATTTATTTAAGGGAGTTAGCTCTGAAATAATATCGCTAACTACAATTTATCGTAAAAATGAAGCCTATGCTAAACTTGCCGGTTTACCTAAAATAAGAATTCATGATTTTAGACATTCCTGTGCAATATTTTTATACTCAAATGGTTTTGATTCAGCTTCGATAGCTAAATGGTTAGGTCACAGTTCAACAGCTGTGACTGAACAAACTTATATTCACTATAGAAGCAATATAAAAGATAAAATCAAAGACTTTATTGAAGAAAATAATGTTATGAAAAAATAAATAAAGAAAGATTAAACTTATACTTGCTTTTTATATAGACTACTATATAATTATTAATGAAAGGAGGTTACAAACATTAGTAGTGAAGCACAAGTTAGAGCTATAAATAAATATATAAAGAAAACATATAGAATTTATACTCTAAAAGTAAGATATGATGATAAAGAGACTATTAATTTATTAAATAGTCAAGAAAACATTAATAAATTTATATTAGATTTGATTCATTCATATCTACAAAAATAAAAAAATAGCAAGTATACAGTTTCGAGTCGTTTACTTGCTACTAGAATAATAAATATCCTTTTATTATTCTATCAAATTTTACTCGATAAAAACAAGGAGTGAAAAATGAAGCAAAAATTAGTTTTATTCAAAGGCAGTAAGCAAGTTTCTAAAAAACAAACTACTAGATTAGTAAATGAAAGTGTTAGCTATTTAATAGCCAAAGGTTACAAAGTTATTTTATTGAAAGGGGATAGAATAATATGAATGAGTTTAAGGAAAAGTTACACCAATTAAATGAAGAGTGCCAAATTAAGTTAGAAAAAGAAGATATTGATAAGTTAAAAAATTTATTAAACGAAGTTAATAATTTTCAAAGCTTACTAATAAAGATTTTAACAAATTATGATAATGTAAATGCTTATCATTTTGACCAAATAGAAAATGCAATTGATTGTTTTTTGCAATTAAGAAGTGGTGAAAAAATAATCGATTTATGTAATAAATACGCTGTTTTAGCTGACAATATGAAATCAAAATATGATTTATTACTTAAAGAATTATGTGATAAAAATTTTGAAAAATAGTTAAGTTTTGCAAGGTTTTTTATAAAAAAGGTTAGTTTATGAGCGAAAAAAGAATATTCAATAGTTGGTTTAAATTTTCAAACGAATATTGCGATTACTTAAAGTATTTGATTAATATTCGTTCAAGTGACGAATATTACGGATATTATTTAGCTTTCATTTTTAGTAAGCTTGCGTGCGATTGTGAAGTTGTTAGAACTAAAGGAATGCTTCCAACAAATGATAAAGGCGAAATTGATTCATATAAGATAAGCTGTATTCTTGGAGTAGATCCTTCTAAAGTTCCAAGTATTTTAATTACATATAAAGATCTAGGATTTATATCAGATAATAGATTAGTGAATATTGATTTATTTTATGGAGCAAATTTAGGCAAAGTTAAATCAAATAATAAACGATATTACGACGATATTAGAGGATTAATTCATCAGAATGGATATATTGTTTACTATGATTTAGATCAAAAGAAATTTATATATAAAAAATATTCAAAAATGGATGAATCCGAACTTTCAAAAGCTCGTGATTACTGTATAGATCAGATTAATAGCAAAAAAGGAGGAAATTACGAAGTAAAGAAATATAGCGAATAATTTTCTATAAGCGATCTAAGAACAATTGGCGGTTTCTGATTAACTAGTTCTGGTTACTCTAGTTAAAGCGTTTTACACCAATTAAGGCTGTTATATCGGCTGTATTTTATTTAAAAAAAGGCTCTACAAAGAGTCCTTTTTGGCATATAAGGAAAAAGAAAACATTAAACATTAAGTGTATAAGAGAGATATAGAGAGATAAGAGATTAAGAATTAAGAAAGTTAGAGATAAGAAAAAACGCAGCTATAAAAGTAACCTGAATTTTGTTAGAAATTCATAATTAAAAGTAACTTAATAATAAAATAATAACAACCGAGTGAGGCAACCCTAGCAAATTTCATTTTTTCACTACGATTTTAATGTGGAAAAGTCCAAAAAGTAACGATAAAATCGAATATTTTCTAGTTTTTAGTGACTAAATTTTAAGTTTTGTCTTTTTAATTAGTTTTTATATACATATAAAAACTAAAAAAATTAAAAAGATCTAAACTTATTTAAAAAAATAAGACCGCGCACGAGTGATAACGCAGTCTTTCATTTAATATTTAATTTGATTTTTAACGATAGAATGCTAACAATTTAACAATTTTGACCGAAGAATTTTTGTCATTTTGTTATCAATTCGTTATCAGATTTTTTATAAACATTCGATACAATCGACACTTTTTTAATTTTGGAGCAGATGACGAGAATCGAACTCGCGTAGTTAGCTTGGAAGGCTAAAGTTCTACCATTGAACTACATCTGCGTGTTTGCTCAATTATTATAGTGTAATTGAGCAAAATTTTTCAAGAACTTTTTACTAGCGATTTGAAAGAAAGTTATTTAGGCTTTCTTTTGGTCTATAGCCTGTAGTAACTTCAATAACTTTTCCATCTTTAAATAAAACTAAAGTAGGAACAACTCTAACATTATACCTAGCGCTTAAAGCATTAAAATTATCGACATCGACACTAACAAATTTAACATCTTTTCTTTCTTCACTTAATGCTTCAATTTCAGGTTTAAGCATTCTACAAGGTCCACACCAAGTAGCGTTAAAATCTACTAAGACTAACCCTTCTTTAATAAGTTCATTAAATTTACTTTCTAAGTCTAATTCTATTACCATAAATTCCTCCTTACATACTAATCAATAAATAGATTAAAAATATTATTACAATATGTAATGGATAATACAAATAAAATGCACCTTGGAGATATTTATTTTTATATCCTAATTTACCATTATAGAATAATATAAAAATTACCGATAAAAACATGTAAGATTGAATTCCTAGTCCTAATTCTAAATGATTATCTAAGTCCGTAAAACTAGCTAAAATACTAAGAATTAATGAAAAAATAAATATTGCAATAGAAGCAGCAATATTTTTATTAAATTGATAAGAAGTAGTATTTTTATAGGCTAAAATTAAACTTTCATCACGCTTAAAAGCGCTTTCAATAATTAATTTATCTAAGACAAAATAAGCTAAATATATTGCTCCAAATAAGATCAAAGCGAATAAATCAAATTGTGGATATAGTCCATCCCATAAAAAGTGATATCTAGTATATGGGATAACTGAATTAGACAATTCTTTTACAATATATAGACCGATAAAAAATAATATTGGTAAGATTCCTAATAATCTTAAATATTTATTTTTTAATGTAAATAAATAGTAAATTAAAGCAAGTAGAAATAAAGTTAAAAAGATATTACCGATTGTATCTAATCTTATAAAAGAATTAGCATTAATTAAATTCATAAATAGAGGAGTGTTAATAAATCCAATTGCTAGGTAAATTATAAAAGCCATTACCCCTAATCTAAGTAAATATCTTTTAATATTATGAGTATGAGATAATCCTTCAATTTCTAAAAAGATAAATAGAGGTAAAGAAATTCTTCCAATTATTCTAAATATTAAAGTAATCGTAGAATTATTAAAAAAATCAATTACGCCAATGTGATCAATTGTCATTGCGATAAGAGCAATTATTTTAATTATAAAATTAGAAAAAAATAGTTTCTTATCTTTCATATTAACTAATTAAGATGTAATAAACTCCTAAAACATTATTTAAAATGTGTGCAGTCATAGAAGAAACAATCCCACCTTTTTCATAAGCATAAACTAAAATAAACCCACTTAAAATATAACTAGGTAAATTTAATAATTCTCTAATTAAATCATTAACTGAAGAAACTAAAAAATTAAAATGTAATAGACCAAAAAAGACTGAAGTAACAATTATTGCTAAATATTTATATTTTTTTCTTATAACTGTATATAAACCTAATCTATAAGTAAATTCTTCACAAATTGGTCCTAAAATTCCTAAGACTATTAAAGAAAATAGAGGATAAGATAAAACTACATTAGTAACTTCAACTTGATTATCACTAGTTGCTATATTTATAGATGCTAAAAATAAATTATAAGTAGTAGAAAAAGCAATTAAAATTGCACCAAATACTAATCCTTTTTGAAAGGCTCTATAATCTTTAAGTTTTTCAATTATTTTTATATTATCTTTAAATAAAAACAAAATTAAAATGACAAATAATGCACGATAAGATAATAAAGTAGCTAAAGCTAATCCATCATTCGTCGATAAATAATTTAAATCATTTATTGCAATTAAAATAATACTTACAACTAAAGTAACAATATATAAACCTAAAAAACCAATTAAAAATAGACCAAGATGTTTGATATTACTAAGTATTGTTAGGTTTTCGTTATTTAAAACAATATCTTTAGGCTTATCTAAGTTATTTTTATATAAAGGATTAACTTCTTCACAATATGGACATACTCCTAAATCTTTATCATAAGGTTGACCACATTTTTTACAGATAATTTTTTCTTTCATGCGATTTATTATATACTATATAGGTCGCTAGTTAAATTATGAAATTTGTGATTAGTAAAGAAGTAAGTTCTTATTTAGAAGTAGAAAAATCTAAGTTCATTGGGATAGGTAATTATTTTAAAAACCCTTTAGAAGTTAATTATTTTTTAGAAAAACTAAGAAAAGAACACCCTAAAGCAAGACATATTTGTTACGCTTATATCATAGGTAATGAGAAAAAATTTAGCGATGATGGGGAACCTAGTGGCACTGCTGGTAAACCAATTTTAAGTATTTTAGAAAATAATAATTTAGATTATAGTGCTATCTTTGTTATTAGATATTTTGGAGGTACATTACTAGGTAGTTCTAGACTTTTAAGAACTTACTTAGAAAGCGCTAAAGAAGTTATAAATAAAGCTAAACTTTTAAAACTTGAAAAAGTAAATCTTGTTAAGATTTCTATTTCATATCCTATTTATAACTCAATAAAATATTTATTAAATTCATTGCAATTTGATATTAAAAATGCATCGTTTAATGATAAAATAATAATCGAGTTTTATATGCCTTTAGGGTTTAGTTTAGACTCAATTAAAAATAAATATTTTAGTGATTTAAATATAGTTTCAATTACTGAAACTATGATGATGAAGGAGTAAAATATGCCAAATTGTGATCATAACTGCGATAACTGCGCTGAAAACTGTGAAGAAAGAAATGTTATCCCTAAACTCACCCCAAATAAAGAATCACACATTAAACATATTATAGGTGTAGTAAGTGGTAAAGGTGGTGTTGGTAAATCTTTTGTAACTAGTTTAATTGCTAGTGAACTTAATAAAAGAGGATATTCAGTTGGAATTTTAGATGGTGATATTACTGGACCTAGTATTCCTAAATCTTTTAATATTTATGAACAAGCTACTGGTGATGGTCATAGTTATATTTTTCCTGCTTTAACTAAATCGGGTATTAAAATTATAAGTGCAAATTTGCTTTTAGAAAGAGAAGATGAACCTATTATTTGGAGAGGAACTTTACTTTCTAGTTTGTTACGCCAATTTTTTACTGATGTTTTATGGGAAGAATTAGATTATTTATTAATTGATATGCCTCCTGGAACAGGTGATATTACATTAACTGCTTTTCAACAAATTCCTTTTGAAGGAATTATTTGTGTTACAACTCCTCAAGATCTCGTAAGTATGGTCGTTAGTAAAGCTCTTAATATGGCTAACAAAATGAATATTAAAGTTTTAGGACTTGTTGAAAATATGTCATATTTGATTTGTCCTCATTGTAAAGAAAAAATAAATATTTATGGTGAAAGTAAAATCGAAGAACTAGCTAAAAAGTTTAATACTGAAGTTTTAGCTAAACTTCCTCTTACTTTAGGTGATTCAACTGAAGTTGATAAAGGCAATGTTGAATTAATTCATATGAAAGAAATGGATGAATTAATTGATAATTTATTAAAAAAAGAAGGTGAACTTAAATGATTAAAGTTAGTGAATTTATTGAAAGAAGAGAAAAACTTTATAATAAATTAGTAGATAACTCAGTTTTACTTTTATATAGCGGCACAAGTATTAAATCAAGTGCAGACGAATGTTTTGATTTTGTGGTTAATAGAAACTTTTATTATTTAACAAATATTAAACAAGAAGATAGTATTCTTTTAGTAACAAAAATAAATGGAGTTATTAAAGAATATTTATATATTAGTGAATACGATGAAGTAAAAGAAAAATGGACTGGAAAAAGATTAACAAACTCTGAAGCAAGTAGCTATAGTGGTATAACTAATATTTTATATACACCTACAATGTTTGCTAATTTGCAAAGAATACTTGAGAATAGCAACGATTTTGAAAAAATTAGAGTGTTATATATGGATTTAGAAAAGTTTAATTTTGTTAAAGATGACACACAAACAAAAGATGTTGCTGAAGGATTAAAATTAAATTATCCAGAAATAGAAATTAAGGATGTTTATGAAGATATAGTTAGATTAAGAATGGTTAAATCTAACGCTGAAATTGAAGAATTTAAAGAGGCGATAGCTAAAACTAATATTGGTTTACAAAAAATAATGCGTACCATTAAACCTGGATTATATGAATACCAGTTATCTAGCTTATTTTATTACACAATCCAAGATTACGATTATAGTGAACTCTCTTTTAACACAATTGCTGCTAGTGGAGTAAATGCTACTTGTTTACACTATCCTACCCCATTAGCAAAACTTAAAGATGGGGATTTGATGTTATTTGATTTAGGCGCTAGAAATAATTTATATTGCGCAGATATTTCTAGAACTTATCCTGTTAATGGTCATTTTAATGAACTAGAAAGAAAGATTTATCAAATCGTTTTAGATTGTAATAAATTAATTATTAAGTTAATAAAACCTGGGATTACTATAAGTGAACTAAATAAAGCCGCAACAGATTTTATGGCAAAAGAATGTGTTAAAGCAAAACTAATTAAAGATGAATCAGAAATTAGCAAATACTATTTCCATAACATCTCCCATCATATTGGTCTAGATACTCATGATCCAGGAGATAGATCTTTACCTTTAGAAGAAGGAAATATCATTAGTGATGAGCCTGGTTTATACTTTAAAGAACTAGGAATTGGTGTAAGAATCGAAGATGATATTTTAGTAACTAATGGTGGATCTTATAATTTATCTGGTCAAATTATAAAAGAAATTGATGATATTGAAAGATTTATGAGTTATAAATAATATGAAGTACCGTTGCAAAGTTTGTGGATCAATAATCGATAATAATAGGATTTGTCCATATTGTGGAAGTGATTCTTTTTCTATTGAAAAAATAGTAGATGATGAACCTATCGATAATGTAGTTAAAGAAAATAATGCTAAATATAAATGTTTAGCATGTGGAAATATTATTGATAATCCAAATCATTGTGAATATTGCGGAGCAGATAACAACTATATTATTGAAGAAAAAGAAAGTTTAGAAACTGATGATGATTTATATGACGATAATTTAGAGTCAAGTGATGAGTCAGAGGAAAACCTTATTGAGGATGATGAAAATTCTAATGAGACTAATAAATTAGAAGACGAATATAATAAAAACGAAGACGAAAAAATAGAAGAAGATAAGGGTCATCAAATAGAGGAATTTAAAAACAACGAAGAAGCAATCAAAAGCGAAGATAATTCTATAGTTTCAAACGATTTAAATACAGAAAAAGATGATAAAAATACAAAAAACCTTGCAAATCTCAACTATTTAATTCAAATTTTCATATATTTTTATTATAAAGATATATCGAAAGCAAATTATATTTTAAAGATAATTGGTAGTTTTCTAGTAGATAATTGGGAATTTGATGGCGAATTAAATTCTTATATAAATGAGATAAGTGATGAAATATTAAGAAAAATATTGGAACAATTTAAAAAATGAAAAATACCGTAATTGATAATATATTTTTTGATTTCAATGGGACAATTTTAGATGATTTACAACTATCATATGATATTTTAGTTGAATCTTGTTTAGATGCAAAAATTAAAGTTCCAACAATAGAAGAATATAAAGAAGTTTTTATGTTTCCTGTTAAAAAATATTATGAAAAAGTTGGATTTGACTTTACTGTTTATCCATTTGAAAAAATCGCAAAAACTTTTAATGATGAATATTGGAAACGATGGAAAAAAGAAACATTTTTATTTCCAAGCTTAATTGAAACATTGAATAAATTAAAAAAAGAAGGTTATAAGTTATATATTCTTACTGCAAGTGAAATTAATTTATTATTATCACAACTTAACTATTTTAATATAACTGACTATTTTGATGAATTGATAGCCTCTAAAAATAATCTCGCTTTTGGGAAAATAGATTATGGTAAAGAATACATTAAATTAAATAAAATTGATACAAGTAAATCAATATTATTTGGTGATACAGTTCATGATTTTGAAGTAGCTAAAGAATT
>JADIMY010000041.1 GCA_017694345.1 Candidatus Onthovivens merdipullorum
ATAATAAAGAAAGGGAGAGATAATGATTATTAAACGGGAGAATAGTTATGGCAGATCAAAATAAGACAAAGAAAATTAGATTTTTTAATTTTAGCGAAGAAACCTATGATGCTTCTACAGGTAAATTTAAAATAGATAATTTAAAAGAAGAATCAGAAAGATTAGAAAACTATATTAATGAAAAAACAAGCATTATTGAGGATGAAAAAGATCTTGATAAAAAGACCTTATTAACTCAAAGCTACATTAAAGAAAGTAAATCTTTGAAAAAGGAAATTAGTGATAAAAAAAGCGAAATTACAAAAAAACATATTAAAGATTTAACAGATGAATTAGCTAATATGGCTAAGCTTATCGAAAGTATTCAAGAAAATGTAAAAGAACATACTTCGGCTGCTTTAATTGATGCTGGTATGGCTGATGTTTTCTATGTTGCGCCATCTTATGAGATTAGAACTGGACCAATTACGGATAAAGAAAAATTACAAATGGCAATCGCTATCCTAAATGAATTAGGAATTGAAACTAAAATTTATCAAGATGGTAAGCTTCTTAAGCCTTCAACTAAAGAAGAAATTAAAGAAGGAGACGATGATAGTAAAAAAACTAAATTTAAGGATGATGATACTTCTTATAACGGAAGATGCTAATTAGTGAATAAAAATAAAATAATTAAGGATCTTACTGAGAACGAAAGAGAACGATAGATTTTAATATTATAGATATCTTTATTACCTGAAGGCACGGACAAAACCGTGTCTTTTGTTTTATAATAAATACATATTTCATTAGCCCGAAATATTGATTTTGATTTAGAGGTATAGAAGATGCATAAAAGAAGCCCTTATGATGTTATGCTTTCTGATTATTTAAGTGGAACGCATAATATTAAAAATCCTAGAAAATTATTTAAATGTTTAAATCCAGAACATAGTGATGAACATCCATCTATGTCGATTACTAAAGATGGAAAATATATTCATTGTTTTGCATGTGGCAAGACTTACACTTTAACTGAATTAGTAATGCAAGACCAGAACTGTGGTTATTTTGAAGCAATTAATTATTTGAAATCGCAATATAAAAATATTAATTTAGACAAAATTACTCAACTTCAAATAGAAAAAGAAGAGAAGAAGTTTGGCTTTGATAAAATTACTAAAATTTTAGAAGAAGATAAAAAGAATAAAGTAGTTGATTCAAAGGCTGTCGAATATTTAAAATCTCGTGGATTCTTAAATCCTGAAGTTATTGCAGAAATGGCAACTTTAAAAGTAATTAATGATCGTTTATATATACCTCATTTTCATTTAGCTAAAAGAGGCGAGAATTATGATAAAGAATTTATTTGCACAGATTATATTTCGCGTAATTTAAATCCTGATGCAAAAATTAGATATATTCGCCAAAAAGATGTTAAAACAACTTATTTTGCCTTGCAAGATTTTGATGCTATTCAATCTTATATGCGATTAGGCTTTTTTAAAGGCTTAAATCCTGTTATTTTTATTAATGAAGGAGAAATTGACGCTTTATCTTATTACGACCTTTTATTTACTTATGGGAAATCTTTTGAAAATGATTTTAACTTCAAAGAAGCAATAAAAAATAATCCTAAGATTAATTATTTAAATTATCCATCTTTTAAAGATAGAATTCTTTTTAATTCAATGGCGACTTCTTCAACGGGGAATGTAGATAATTTTATTAAATCTATAGATTCTTTAGATACAAAAATAAAAGAAAAACTTTATTTTGTTGTTAGTTGCGATAATGACAACGCTGGAAAGGATGCTAATAAGAAAATAATTGATTATTTTGAAAAGAATAATATTATGTATAAACTTAATCCTTTTGCAAAAGAAGGATACAAAGATATTAACGAACGTTTAGAAAAAGATAGAGAATCATTACAGCAAGAATTTAATCATTTTATAGAAAAAAGTAATAGTTATGTAAATTATGCTTATGGTAAAAGGGCTTTTAAAAAAAATAAAGCTTCTATTTATAAATTAAAAGATGGTAGAAGATATATTCCTTTTGTTAATTGTTTCTGCTTTGAAGGAAGGTTACATAGCGATTATACGGTTTCAATTTATGGAACTAATTATGGCGAAGATAAACCATATTACATTGAAAAAAGAGAAGTTGCCAAATCAAAATTTAAAATAGATGAACAAATTAATAATCTTAAAGAAAATATGGAATCAGTTTATTATCGTTCCATGAAGTTGCATGATGAAAATAATCAAATTTTTGTCAAAGTTAGAACTGGTTATTATGTTATTCCAGAAAATGAGTCAAATAACGCTTATGAAATACTAGGATCTATTTCTAGAGATGAAATTCATGTAAATAAAGCAGTTTATTTAGTTGATGGGTATGGGAAGTTTGATAATTATAAAAAGAAAGGTATATCACTACTAGAAGCCTATAATTCAAATAATGAATTAATTTATAAAGAAGAATGGAAAAATGGTGCTAAATTAAGTGATGGTCTTAATAGAAAAGAAGAAGCAGACAATTCTAATAACAATAAATCTAGAGAATTATAGTTTATGAAAAGAGTAGGTAAAAAAGGTTTACGTTTAGATCAATTTTTAAACATTAATAATAGTGCATTATCGATGGAAATTTATTATTTCTATCTTTTTGACCATAAAAACGACATTGATTTTACCACTAATTGTAAAGGAAAATTACATAATCGAAATGTTCCTGCATGGGATGTATATGTTTTTGAAAGAAAAAATAAAAAAGAATGTGATTTAGCAAAAGAACTTGTTACTTATTATTGTTTTAATCTTGATGAATTATATAAAGGGTTGAGTCAAAAATTTTACTTTTATATTATTGTTAAGTCTTTTAATAATAAAGTTGAGAGAATTATAACTCCTAACGAGGTATTTTTAACATTGGAGTCTGTTGCTTCTAGATGTTTTGCTATAATGGATACAAATAATTTGCTTAAAGTTAAAGAATATTATGACCATCATTAAATTTTGTTAAATTTTGACAATTTTTTCTTTTAGATATTGAAATAAGGTGTAAATTTTTGTATAATTTTAACA
>JADIMY010000042.1 GCA_017694345.1 Candidatus Onthovivens merdipullorum
GTCCACTATAAAATGATTAAGTCTAAAATGGGCACTTATAATCAAATAACTTAGCGAATTGTTATTATTTTGACGTATTAAAGGCGTTCGCTTATCGATTTTGAAGGCATTAAAGGCGTTTTCCAAACACATTTTTGAAGAACACCTATAATGCTGAGGCATTATAGGTTATTTTTTTATCAAAAATTACCAATTCGTGCTCACTATGTTGCATCCTGAATTTTTAGGGTCTTATCGTGACCGTCGAAAATAGTCAAAAATACCTCAAAAAGTTCGAACCACCGCAATACGCACACCGCAATAGCACTTCGGGTTCGAATTTTCGCAAATTATAAATATGGATATAAAAGGAAGAGGATTTGTCATATTGATCTAACCACCGTGGAATCACAATTTCTGAAAAAATCTTTGTTTTAGTGGAAATTGAATATTCGATTCAGCCATCGAAGCTTAATTCAAGGCTAAAGATGATAGATGGAACAGTGGCTACGATCATTGCTTATGCGACTTTGACTAGGTATAAGTTGGTCTATGGAGTGATGGTCAAATAGTGCCCATTTTATCGAAATTATTGACTTTTGTCGTGGGGGGGGTATACTTTTTTTGGATTGATTATTTTGATTTGAGGTGTGGCAATGAGCAAATATGGTGAGAAGTTTGAGAAGGCTTTAGAGCAAGTTTTAAAAATCAAGTTTAGAGTAAGACTAATAGCGATAATAATTTGTTTAGCTATCCTTGCCTTAGATTTAATCCTCACTTTTTCATTAATGTTTATTGAAAATGATGAAGGGTCAGCAATAATTAACGATCTAATTGGTGGAACAGAAGCCCTCTCTGTAGCCCTCTCTTACGTTTTAGGCACTTTAATGTTAATTGGAATATTTTTTCCTATAGGAATTATTTTATATTGTTCATTAAATAAAATTCGCGCTAAATCAATCTTTAATAAAGTAATGAATAGAACCTGCAGCATTGCTTATTACCTTGATGAAAAAGAAGCAAGTAAGTCTCTAAAAAAAGAATTTAAAATCAGATTAAAAGACAAAGATCGAGATTGGATTATTAAGACTACGGATGCTTATTACGATAAGTGCGAAGAACTTAAGAAAAAATATGAAATGAGTCCAAATGAATCAGAAAATGAAAGAAGTGGAAAAGGCGGATTCGATGGTTGGCTACTTCAAGAAATTGGCTGGTTCTTGCTTGGCTTTTTAGTCACTATCATAACAATAGGAATTTGCTTCCCAGTTGCTTATTGCTGGATGCTCAGATGGAACTACAAACACACATTGTATGATGGAAAAAGATTAACTTTTGATGGCAATGCTAGCCAATTAATTGGTAAGTGGATATGTTGGCTATTATTATGCATTCCTACTATTGGAATATTCGCATTATTCATTCCGAAGAAGCTAATGAATTGGAAAGTATCGCATCTTCATCTTGCAGGTGAGCAACCTTATCTTGGTGGAATCTTTAAAGCCAATCCAATCGTTTATGTTTTAGTTATGTTAGGATGTTCATTGCTTAATCTTTTAACTTTAACGCTGTTGAAACCAATATTCGTTACTTGGAAGAATAGATACATTCAAAATAGACTTGTCATTGATGGAAGAAGAATGGAATTCGATGGCAATGGTATACAACTATTAGGAAAGTACATACTTTGGTCCTTGCTGAAAATTATTACTATCGGAATCTATGGTTTTTTCGTTCACATCAGAATGAAAAAGTGGATTTCTAAGCACACCCATATGAAACCAGGATACTCCCAAATAAAAGTTATCTAATTAAGTATTAATACAATTTGAGAGCTCTTAATCGGGCTCTTTTTTTGCTCGAATCTGGAAAAAAGAGGAGTTTCTGTGTGATTTTTAAAAGAAAGAAGAAATTAAAAAATTTTGATGCAATAGGTTTGATTAACGATATCGCTCTTCCTTAGACGCCATTTGGAGGGAAGATAACAAACTCGGACGTCGTTCTTATATGCATCGATAGGATAGCCAGCCAATGCGCAAAGCTTAAAGGAAGGTGCATAAAAAGAAGCGAAGAGGGAATAACCACGGAGAGGAACAAAAGCCTCTCTTTTTTGTTGAAGTCAATACGAGGAGATTATAAGTTTCCTATTTGAGACTCATAATCTCAATTTTTCTTTTAGTTGATAAATTAGCCAAAACATGGCTGAATCTTGATTATGTGAATACAAATTTCTAAATCATCAATACTGTGAGAACTTACAAGGTAAAACACATGCTGTTTTCTGGTTGTTTTCTGGTTGTTTTCTGGTTGCTATAGAATTATAATAATTAGCGAGGTGATATTGAGATGCTTATCGATGAAAATGACAAATTAGAATATAAAGAAAAAGTTTCAAATTCTTTACCAAAAGAGATTGTTTCTTTTTTAAACTCTGAAGGAGGAACAATATTAATTGGCGTAAACAAAAAGAATGATCTTGTTGGTATTGTTAATATTGACGAAACTATGCGAGAAATCTCGGATATCATAACCGATCAAATTTCCCCGCGTTGTGTTTCTTTTGTTAAACAATTTCATGAAATAATAGATGGTAAAAATATTATTAAAATTGAAGTAAAAAAAGGCAACCAGTTATTTTACATAAAAAAATACGGTCTATCAGAAATGGGGTGCTATATAAGAATAGGCTCTTCTTCTAAAAGTTTAACACCTGAAGAAATAAAGGAAAGATTTATCAAGTCGTTATCAAATATTACAACGAGCATTGTTGACATTCCTTCTAGAAAAAGTCATCTGACATTTCAAATATTAAAAAATTATTTGCTGTCGAATAATAATCATATTTCAGATGATACTTTTTTAGAAAACTATCATTTGCTAACAAAGGAGGGGCATTTTAACTATTTAGCAGAAATTTTAGGCGATAAAAACGACATTGTTATAAATGTTGCGACATTTGCCTCCTCGGATAAAACGAAATATTTAAGAAGAGAAGAATTTGGTGGAAAATGTTTGTTATTGGCAATGGAACAAGCGAAAAATTATGTGAATTCAATTAATCAAACGTTTGTAGATGTTACAACAACACCACGAAAAGAAAGAAAAATGTTTGATACTGAGGCGTTTGAACAAGCGTGGATTAACGCATGTGTACACAACAAATGGAGCGAAAGCAACCATCCAGGCATATATGTTTATAGCGATCGCTTAGAAATCGAATCGTTTGGTGGTATACCTAGCGTTTTAACTAAGGAGCAATTCTTACGTGGCAAAAGCGAGCCGGTAAATAAAGAACTATTTGATATATTTAGGGCGTGCGATTTCGCTGAAGAAAGTGGTCACGGTGTTCCTTCGGTTGTTAAAGTTTATGGTGAAGAGGCATATATTTTTTCTGAATATTTCATCGATGTGGTAATACCATTCAATAGAGAAGGTTTTGACAAGACAACCAGAAAAACAACCACGCCACAACCAGAAAACATAGAAGAAGAAATAATTCAACTAATTAAAAATAATGGAAATATTTCGAGAAAAGACATGGCAATTGTTTTGCATAAAACAGAGGGAAGCATTAGGCATTATCTAAAAAAATTACAGGAGCGAAAGATTATCAAGCATTCAGGGCCAGACAAAGGCGGCTATTGGGAAATAATCAAATAAAAATAAGAATAGAAGATTTTTCTTAAGACATTAAAGGCGTTCGCTTTCCAATTTTGAGGGCATTTAAGGCGTTTTCTAAGCAAATTTAGAAGTTATTTGATTACATCGAATTTTTCTAATTATTATTTTTAAAAATGTATAATTTAAGAAATGTAATCAATAAGAACTTAAAAAATTAAAAGGAACACCCCTTGACAATAGGAGTTAGTGTTTTTAGAGATGTTCCTGCGTTAAGGATAATCATAAACGATATCTCTTTAACTTAAGCACATTATTTGACATATTAATATCAATTAAAATATAAAAGATTTGCATTGATTTTATTAAAATTAAGGGCTTTTAAACTTTATAAACGAATTTCTAAATGGAGTTAATCTTGCGTTTTCAACAGGCGAAGACACTCACTTATTCATTGTAGCTGTTATACATCTCTCATCAGTATTTAATAAAAGTAGAATTTATTTTTCTACAAAAGTAGGATTATTTTTGGCACAAAAATGGGATTTATTTTTCTACAAAAATGGGATTATTTTTACTACAAAAGTAGGATTTTGCTTTTATTTTAATTAATTTTATTATAAAATATTGCTATGAAATATGAGTATTTTCCTAGAATTTTTGATGATGTGTTAGATTTTAGTTTAAAAAGTAAAGGTGGAGTTTTAGTAGTTGGTCCTAAATGGTGTGGAAAGACTACAACTTGTGAAAGACACGCTAAAAGTGTTATTAGGTTATTACCTTTAGAAACTAGGCAACAATATGTAAATTTTGCAAAAGCTAATCCGGAACGATTTTTAAATCATGGAGATAAGCCTTTACTAATCGATGAATGGCAAATCATTTCTTTTATTTGGAATTCATTAAAAGAAGTAATTGATAAAAATCATGAATTTGGTCAATTTATATTAACTGGTAGTGTCACTGACAAAAACTCTTATGAAGAATTAGGTAGTGAAATCCATACCGCTAATGGAAGAATAGTCAAAAAAATTATGAGAACAATGTCTTTATATGAAAGTAAAGATAGTATTGGGACTGTTTCTTTAATGGATTTACAAAAAGGAATATTTAATCCAAGTATTTCAGAAAAGTCGATTGATGATTATGCTTATTTTATATGTAGGGGAGGATGGCCTCTAAGTTTAAATAAAGACAAGAAAATAGCATTAAGCCAAGCTAAAGACTATTATCAAACTTTATATCAAGACGATATTTTTTCTTTAAGTGATATACAAATAAGAAAAAATATTGTTACCTCTGAAAAATTCTTTAGATCATATGCAAGAAACATTGGAACTCAATGTGGAGATAATATAATTATCGAAGATGTTGGATTTGATAAAAAAACTTTTGATAAATATTTTGTGGGAGCACAAAGATTATTTGTTTTAGACGAGACTATGGCTTGGAATCCTAATTTAAGAAGTAAAAGTACAATTAGAACTAAAAATACTAGATATTTTGTTGATCCTTCTATTGCAGTAGCAGCTTTAGGCTTAAACCCAGAATCTTTATATAAAGATATGAAATATTTTGGCTTCTTATTTGAATCTTTAGTTATTAGGGACTTAAAAATTTATGCTGATGCAATTAATGCAAAAATTTATCATTTTAGAGATTCTTTAGATAGGGAAGCTGACGCAGTTATCGTTTATGAAAATGGTGATTTTGGTTTAATTGAAATTAAATTAGGTGATGATGAAGATATTAATGAAGCAAGTTTAAATCTTAAAAAGATTGAAAAAGACTTAGTAAATAAACCAAATTTTATAATGGTTATAACAAAAACTCCTTTTGCTTATCAAAGGGATGATAAAGTTTATGTAGTTCCTTTAGCAACTTTAAGACCATAAGAAAATGATGTTTTTAGTTTAAAAACACTGCAAATCTCATTTATTTCTTTTAAATTTAATAATAAAGAATACTAATCAATAAAGTTTATTTCTTTATATAAAGAAATATTTTTTATAAAATAATTAAAAATTACCAATAAAATGTTTTATTAAATCGTAATTTATATAGGAGAGATATGAATGAGGAATTTTTAAAAAGTTGTGTAGTGAAAATGAAAAACGGTAATTTAGAAGTATTTAATGCCTTTTATGAAGAATGTAAGAAAAGTATTTTCTACAATATTTTTGCGTTAACTAAAAATCACGAAATAAGCGAAGATCTTTTACACGATACTTTTGTTAAATTTCTTAATGAAGTTAGTAAAGTTGATGTGAATAAATCGATTAGTGGCTATTTAATGGTTATGAGTAGAAATTTAACTTTAGATTACTTTAAAAAGCATAATCGAATCGAAGAAATTGAAGATGATAGTTTAATACCTAGTGATAATGATTCATCTAATAGTATTGACCAAGAAATACTTTTAAATAGAATTAAAAAAATTCTTAATGACAAAGAATTTGAAGTTTTTGTTTTACATGTTTTAGATGATCTTAGTTTTAAAGAAATCGCTAAATTAAGACATCGACCACTTGGCACCACTTTATATCAGTACAATAGTGCAATTAAAAAGTTACAAGAGGAATTAGAATATGAAGCTTGCTAATGATGAAAAAATTAAAAAGATTGTGAAAGAAAATAGTAACTATCAAATAAAAACGACGAGTGAAGAAATTCTTAATACTTATAGACTTGAACAAAGTATTAATAAGAATAAAGTAGACACTTCAAAAACTAAAAAGAAGAAGTTTTTAATGGTTTCAATTCCTAGTCTAACTGGAGCACTAGCTCTAGGTGCTGTTTTATTAGTGGTTTTTCTACCTAGTAAAGATAATATAAATGATAATCCTGGAGGAGATGTAATTAATCCTCCAATTATTGATCCTAGTTTTGTAGGAGTTAGTGATTCAACTGAACTTACTAGTGAACTATTAACTTTTTCAACTTTTAATAATAGTGGAAAATATAATACAACTTCATTAAATAAATTTAGAGATCGAAATAATGTTACTCAAGAAGATTTTGATACGATTATTAATGAATTCGATAACACTTATTTTGGAGTGTCTTCTTTATTTTCTTTAAATAATACCAAAGTAATTGACGAAAACTTTAATAGTACAATTAATAACGAAACATATTTATATAAATCTAGTATTTATATAAATGATAATACTTTAATTGGCACTTTTTACTATAACAATTTAACAGAATTTACTGAAGAAGACGAAACTAACTCTTATTTAAAAGGGTTATATGTTACAAATAATTTAACTTATACAGTATATTTAAATAATGAAATAGAATTAGAACATTATGAAAGTGAACAAGAGCTTGAAGCTTTATTTATCAACATTAATGATAGTAATGATATTTATAAAGTTTCTAAAGAAAGTGAAACTGAAGGTCAAGGTAGCGAAAATAGTTATTCCTATGAAATATATGAGACTATTAATGATATATATAACGAAGATAATTATGTATATAAAGTCCAATATTCTATTGAAACCACTGGTAATCATGAAGAAATAGAACTTGAAATCACTCGAAAAGAAAATCGAACTGAACACACCTATACATTCCAAGACATTTTAAAAGTTAGTGATAATGTCTATACTTTTTATGCCGAATATGAAAATGAAAGAACTGATGAAGAATTAGAATTTTTTGTCACTTTAACTATTGAAAATGCTAATAGAATCTATACTTCAGGAAATTTTGAAAAAATATTTTAAATTTTTCCAATAAAATTAATTTCTTATTCGTATTAATGGTGTAAGTAAATTTAAAAGGAGAAATGATTTATGAGAAAAAATAAAATTGTACTTAGTGGATTAATGATGTTACTAGGCATTGGCTTAGTTGGATGTGATGATGGTTTTAAAGGATTAATAAATAATGGTGGAACTACTGGAGAAGGAAACGGGAATACAGCTACCTTAACAGGAAATGAAAAATTCACGATGCAAGCTGTTACTAGTTTAAAACTTGCTAGCGGAATAAATACTTCTAGTTTAGCTAAAGGAAGAATTAGCGATACTGAAGTAGCTAATATCCAAGAAATGCTCCCTCAACTAGATATGATGTTAAATAATGGAACAAGTTATGAAACAACTATTACTCAAGTTGATACCGTAATTAATGGAACTACCTACGCTTATCAAGAAACAATTACTTTTAAAGATGTAAATTTAGTCGATACAACCTACACTTTAATTTACAATATGAATCAAAGAGAATTCAAAGAAGACTGGGATGAAACTCAAATTATTACAACAATAAATGGCGTTGCTACATTTGATAACACTACCTATTTACCATTTTCTAGTTATAGCGTAGAAGAAAATGAAGATAAAGAAAAAGAAATTGAAAGAAACTTAAGAATTACCTTAAATAATAATAGTTCAGTCTATGTTGAAGAGTCCTTTGAAGAAGAAGGTAACGAAGTTGAAAATGAGTTTGAATATACTCTTATAAATAATGGAAGAAGAGAATTAAATTATTCAATTGAAATTGAAAGTGAAGGATTTAAAGATTCGATTGAATATGAATTAAATAATAAAGAATATGAAATAACTAGAATTAATGATATTTATTACATTAAAGTTAAAGAAGGTCGTGGTTTCGTAGATTACGTTAAATTCCAAAAAGTTATTGATCAAACTACAGGCTTAGTAACTTATAATTTAGTTGCTTAATTAAGTTAAATTATTAATAAATAGTTAAAAATAAAATCTTCTACTAAAACACTATATTACTTTATTTAAAATCGCTATTAGTTTAAAATAAAGTAGGTAAATGTGTATGAAAAGTAGAAGATTTTTATTTCTTATTCCAATAGTTCTAAGTTTAGTAAGTTGTAACAGCAATTCTCAAAATTCTTTAGAAAAAGTTGAGTTTTGCGTGGTTTTTGATGAAAATGAAGGTTCTATAAGTGGATCCATTAATGGTTTATATACTGTAGGAACTTCTTTAAATATAGTAGTTACACCAAATGAAGGATATGAATTTAATGGTATTTATAATGGTGAAACTTTAGCTTCAGTTGTTCCTACTTATTCTTTTGTAATCGAAGAAAATACAACTTTAAATGTTTTATTTAAAGAAGTTGATAGTGGAGGTGAACCTGTTGTTCCACCAACACCTACTCCAGTCACTTATAAATTTAGTTTAGATTATGACACTGCTACTGGTAGAGTTAGTGGTACAAGCTCTGGAACTTATGAAGAAGGAACTTTAATTACTTTAGATGCAACTCCTAATTCAAATTATGAATTTATTGGCTACTATAATGGAGATAATTTAGTTAGTAGCGATACTCATTACGAGTTTAGTTTAACTAGTGACATAGAAATTGATGTTTTCTTTAAACTTAGTGAAACTTCTGATTGGATGCCAACTTTATCAACAGTGCAAGAAGTCACTAAAGGTGAAATTGGAATGAATGATATTGATTGGACTGACACTAGAATTAATCCAAAATATAGTTTAAAAAGTTTAAGCGAATATTATGAAAATATTGATTTCAGTTTAATTGGTGAAGAATTAAAGGATGAATTAAGAGAAGTAACTAGATTAAAAAGTCACTATAACTATGATTATGCTAGGAGCCTTTTACAATATACAGATGAAAGCTTAGAAGATCCAGGCTATATTTTTGGAATTTACGATGGAACTAGTATTAGACCTATTTGGGATAGCGGACATACTTGGAATAGAGAACATATTTGGTGTCAAAGTAGATATGAAGGGATAAGTGGTGGACCTAAATCCGACTTATTTAATTTAAGAGCATCATTTTCAAAAATTAATTCTAGTCGAGGAAATAATTACTATGATGAAAAAGGAACTAGTGGATATTATCCAAACGAAAACGAAGAATATGATTTTAGAGGTGATGTAGCTAGAAGTTGTTTTTATGTTTATACAAATTATGAAGGATTAAGATTAACTGATAATCCTAATTCGAACTTAAATGTATCGATGGGAAAACTTTCAACTTTGTTGAGGTGGCATAAAGAAGATCCTGTTGATGAATTTGAAAGACAACGCAATATGAAAATATATCAATTCCAAGGGAATAGAAACCCTTATGTTGATATACCTGAATTAGTTGATCGTGTCTTTATTAGTTAAGAAAGGGAGGTAAATTTATGTTTGGTGGTAAACAATTTAAACCTTTAGATGATAATCAAAATGGTGAAGTAGTTATTGACACTACTAGTGAAGAAAATAGCGTAAGTAAAGAAAAAAAGTCTTTAAACTTAACTTATTTTAAAGTTTTTGGATTTTTTGGATTAGCCTTACTTATTACTGCAGTAACTGCATTTGTTGTGAGTTCTATTCTTTATAATGTTTTATTAAACGATGTAGAAACTTACGCCTTAGCTTCAATGATTATTAGTATTACTAGTGCTTTTTTAGTAGTCATCTTATCTTTTGGAGTAAACTTAGCAGTCTTTAAAAAAGGTCACACAATGACTGTTCTATTTGTTGCCTATAGTATAGTTATGGGATGTTTACTATCTGGTTTAGCTTTTTATGTTAATAGTCCTTATACATTAGCTTTTATCTTTTTAGCTACAGCATTAGTATTTTTAATTATGTGTGGAGTTGGAGCTTTACTTGGTAATAAAGTTAAATTAGTTTATATGATTTTAGGAGTATTACTAATTGGTTCCATATTTATAGTTATTTTAAATCTATGCATAATGCCATTTTTATTCGTAAATGAATCTTTATGGTCAACTTATTCTATTTTTTATTGGATATTAGAATTTGTTTTTATTGCAATATTATGTATTTATATTGCAATAGATATGAATAGATTAAAAAGATTAGTTCAAAATAATATTAATGTTCCACATAATTTAGCTCTATATTTTGCAACATCCTTATATACTGATTTTATCGCATTATTCGTTAGAATTTTCTATTTAATAATTAGACTTAAAGCTAACGATAATTAAATTATTTTATCTTGTAATCGTTTACTTATATCAATATAATATCAAGGCTCGAGTGTCTACCCATGACTAACCACTCGTAAAATTTAACAGGGGGAATTTTTATGGTTGAATCAACAAAACAAGATTCAAAATTTGTAAAATGGTTTAAAACCAATTTTACTACAAGAAGTATTGCAATTAATGCAATCATCGCTGCTTTATATGCAGTAATTACTTATTTATGTGGACCTTTAGCTTATGAGTTTGCTCAATTTAGATTTAGTGAATTTTTAAACTTAATGGTCTTTTTTAATCCAACTTACACATTAGGATTAACTATTGGTTGTTTTTTAGGAAATTTAGCTTCAACTGTTGGAATGTATGACCTAATATTTGGAACACTCGCGACTTTTGTTAGCAATATAATTATGGTTTATTTAGCTAAAGTGTTTAAAAACTTATTTTTAAGTGGCTTAGTTCCTTGCTTAGTTAACGCTATTGTTGTTCCTTTTGTAATCTATTTAGGTTCAATGAATACAAGTGATGCAATGAGTTTATCAAATGGAATGTATTGGATTATGTTTGGATGGGTATTCCTAGGTGAATTTGTCTGTATTAATGTTATCGGTTATCCATTATTTTTATTAATCACAAAAAAGAGTAATATATTAGTTAAGACATTAGAATTTAATAGAAATTTAGATTATAAATGGTAGATTAATGGTATGAGAGCAAAAAACTTCTTCTTAGAAATATTACATGTTGATAAAAATAGCGGGGCTCGATATGGAATCTTGCATACACCTCATGGAGATGTTGAAGTTCCAATGTTTATGCCTGTAGGAACAGTAGGGAGCGTCAAAACACTTTCTCCAGAAGAAGTTAAATCGCTTGGTGCTGGAGTAATTTTAGCAAATACATACCATTTACATCTTAGACCTGGAGAAGATATCGTTGCTAAAGCTGGTGGAATCCAAAAATTTATGAATTATAAAGGTCCAATGCTTACAGATAGTGGAGGATTTCAAGTTTTTTCTTTAGCAGAAAAAAGAAATATTACTGAAGAAGGAGTTACTTTTAAATCCCATCTAAATGGTGATAAGATCTTCTTTTCTCCGGAAAAAGTTATCGATATTGAAGAAAAAATCGGTGCTGATATTATTATGTCTTTTGATGAATGCATCCCATATCCAGTTAGTTATGAATACGCAAAAAACTCAACTTTAAGGACTTTAAGATGGGCAAAAAGAGGATTAGATGCTCATAAAAAAGAAAATCAAGCATTATTTGGAATTGTTCAAGGCGGAGAATTTGAAGATTTAAGAAAATATTGTGCTGAAGAGTTAGTTAAAATGGATTTTGACGGCTATTCAATTGGTGGAACATCTATTGATGAACCTAAAGATGTTTGCTTTAAAATGATCGATATGGCTATTAAATATCTACCTTTTGATAAACCTCGTTATTTAATGGGTGTTGGTAGTCTAGATTATATTTTAGAAGGAATTGGCAAAGGGATTGATATGATGGATTGTGTTTTACCTACTCGAATTGCTAGACATGGAACATTAATGACCCATCATGGTAGAGTAAATATTAAAAATGAAAAATATAAAGAAGACTTTACTAGTTTAGATGAAGAATGCGATTGCTATACTTGTAGAAATTATACTAAAGCTTATTTAAGACATTTATATGTTTCTAATGAAGCTTTCGGATTAAGACTTCTTTCAATCCATAATTTAAGATTTTTAATTTCAATTGTTGAAGGAGCTAGAACCGCTATTAAAGAAGATAGATTTATTGAATATAAAAATGAAATTTTGAAAAAATATGGGGATTCTAGAGGGTTTTAATTATGGATATTGAATTATTTGATTATTATTTACCAGAGGAACTTATCGCACAAGAACCAAGTAAAGTTAGAGATGAATGTCGTTTACTTAGTGTAAATAAAGATACTTTAACTTATAAAGATGAATATTTTTATGACATCGTTAAATATTTTCATCAAGGTGATGTTTTAGTTAGAAATAATACTAAAGTTATACCTGCTAGATTATTTGCGATTAAAGATAAAACTTTAGCTCATGTTGAAGTTCTACTTTTAAAAGATTTGGGAGAAGATACTTGGGAATGTTTATGTGGAAATGCTAAAGCTATTAAAGAAGGAACTATTTTACATTTTAAAGATGATATTTTAATTGGTAAATGTGTAAAAGTCTTAGATGAAGGAATTAGACATATTAAATTTACATATCGTGGTATATTTTTAGAAGAACTCGATAAAGTTGGCTTAATGCCCTTACCTCCTTATATTCATAAACAATGCGAAGATAATGATGAATATCAAACAATTTATGCTAAAGTTAGTGGAAGTGCAGCAGCTCCTACTGCTGGATTTCATTTTACAAATGAAATTTTAGATATTACATTAAATATAGGTTTAGGAACTTTTAGACCAGTCAAAGTTAAAGATACAAAAGATCACAAAATGCATAGTGAAACTTATGAAATTAGTAAAGATGTTGCTGATAGATTAAATTTAGCTAAAAAAGAAAATCGTAGAATTATTGCAACAGGAACTACTAGTGTAAGAACTTTAGAAGCTAATATTACTAAATATAAAGAATTTAAAGAAACTAACGAAGCTACTGATATTTTTATATCTCCAGGCTATGAATTTAAGGCAATTGATGCTTTAATTACTAATTTTCATCTACCTAAATCGACTTTAATAATGTTAGTTAGTGCATTTATGGGAAGAGAATTTACTTTAAAATGCTATGAACACGCTGTTACAGAAAAATATCGTTTCTTTTCTTTTGGAGATGCAATGTTTATCTATGGAAACAAAAAAGATTAACTATAACGATGTTTTTTATAAAGAAATTAAAAAGATTAAAGAAGTAGATAAAAACCCTCGTCTTTTAGTCCATGTTTGTTGTGGAGCATGTAGTGCTTATCCTTTATTATTTTTAATTGATATATTTGATATTACAATCTTATTTTCAAATTCTAATATTTATCCTTATGAAGAGTTTAATAATAGACTTAATGCTTTAAAAAAATATGTCGATTATTTAAATAATAAGTTTAATAAAAACATTAAGATAGTTGTTGATGATTATAATTACAACGAGTTTAAAATAGATTTACTTCCTTTTAAAGATGAAGTAGAAGGTGGTAAACGCTGTAAACTCTGTATTTATAAAAGAATTAATAGATTATTTGAATACGCAAAATTAAATAACTATAAATATATCTTAACGATTATGAGTATCTCTAGAAATAAGGATGTAAACTATATTAATGAAATTGGTACTAAAATAAATGAAAAGTACCAAGATATAATGTTTTTACATCCTGATTTTAAAAAGAATAATGGTCAAGATATTGGAGTAAGTATTACTAAAAAACTCGATATTTATCGACAAAATTATTGTGGATGTGAGTTTTCTATTTATGAATGAAGTTGAAA
>JADIMY010000005.1 GCA_017694345.1 Candidatus Onthovivens merdipullorum
ATATTTAGCATTTTTATCGTATAAAACATAATCGTTTGTACGAATATTATTAACATCGGTATTAAATAAAGGATTATTAATCCCATATTCATTCATTAATAGAGATTGGAAACCAGTCTTAGGATTTTTTAAATAAGTTGCATCACTTCCTAAATGTTTAATTACACTACGGGAGTGATCTTTAACTAAAATTCCTATATTATCAATACCACTATTTGTAAGGTTACTTAAAGCAAAATCAATAAAAGTATATCTTCCTAAAAAAGTTGTACTAGCTAAAGGTCTATTTTGCGTTAAAATTCCTAAATTTGGTGAATTATGTAAATTAACTAAAGCGACAACATTTTTCATTTTGTAAGACTCCTTGCATAATCAATTAAAGTAATTTCATTTGTCCCTTTATTGATCTCTTCATTTTCTTTAATTAGAGTGTCAGGACCAATGATGGCATTTTCAACATATGCCCCTTTAGAAATATGAACTCGAGGCATTAAAACACTATTAATTACTTTAGCTCCTTCTTCAATTGTCACTTCGTTAGAAATAACACTATTAATTACTTCTCCACCAATAACTGCTCCTTGATTAATTAAAGAGTTTTTAATAACTCCAGTTTTACGAACATATTGTGGTAAACTATGGGTATCTTCACTAAAAATTTGCGGAAATTCACTAAATCTAATCGTTTCACTATTTCTATTTGAAGGAAGTAATTCCATATTTGCTTGATGAAGTGAATCTACAGTTCCAACATCTCTCCAATACCCTTTAAAACGATAGGCGACTAATTTTTTATTATTTTCTAATAAATAAGGAATTATATTTTTACCAAAATCGTGTTCACTTTTATCATTTTTAGCGTCGAGCACTAAAGCTTTACGAAGTTCTTTATAAGTAAAAATATAAACACCCATACTTGCTAAATTTGATTTAGGTACTTTAGGTTTTTCAATAAATTTAGTAATCGTATCGTTATTATCAACTTCTAAGATACCAAATCGACTTGCTTCAGATAAAGGAACTTCTAAGACACTAATCGTACAAGTTGCTCCACTTTTAATATGAAGCTCAAGCATTTCGTTATATAAACATTTATAAATGTGATCACCACTTAAAATTAAGACATATTCAGGATCTTCTTCATCTAAAAAATCGAGGTTTTGATAAATCGCATCTGCGGTACCATCGTACCAGTTAGCACCTTCTTCAGTTTGTCTAGGAGGTAATGGAATACATTTACCACCAACACCATTAAATCCCCATTTTTCGCCGTTACCAATGTAATTATTTAAAGCGACCGACTCATATTGCGTAAGGACACCACAAGTATCAATACCACTATTTGCGACATTACTTAGTGAAAAATCGATTATACGATATTTGCCACCAAAATATACCGCAGGTTTAGCAATTTTCTTAGTTAAAGCGTGAAGTCTAGTACCTTTCCCACCAGCTAGAATCATTGCCACACACTGTTTAGACATATTTTTACCCCCTGAATTAATTATTATCTTTCTTTAGAATAAAGTAAAACACAACTTGTATTTCGATCGTGGCTAACTAATAAGGTCTCATCAACATATTCAACGATATCTTCAATATTTTTAGGTGGAGCAGATAATATGACTTGAAGTCCAAATCTTCTAAGAAGTTTAACCGCTTCAACAATACGCTCTGGGTCCATCTTTGAAAAAGCTTCATCAAATATGATAAGTCTAATAGTATTTCCAAGTTCCCCATCAGCATTTGCATGATAGAGTTGAGCAAAGCTTGCCAAAATACTAATATAGAAAGGAGTTTGTGTTTCACCTCCTGATTTTTTACGAATAACATTACTTAGTCTTTGTTCAGTGTTCGTCTTTTTATTGTAAACAATTAAGTCGAAATCGAGATAATTTCGATAATCAGTGAATTTTTCAATATTTGATTGTAATTCACTATTTTTACTTTCATTTTCGGTATCGATAATTTGTCTAAATAAATCTTCCATGACATCTTGATATTTTTCTAAGAAAGCATTTTCTTTCTCGCTAGATTCAAGAATTAAATCATCCATTAACATATCATAATATCTAATATAAACTTTACTTGGAGTAACAGTAAATTTATATAAGTCATCACCGAAACTAGAAGCAACTAAAGCACTATTAAGATCTTCAATTTGTGTTTTAGCATCGACTATAGCATCTCTAAGTTTTGAGATAAAATCATCTTTAAATTGCTGAGTTGCTTTATTATAACTATCTTCGATTTTTTCTTTATATAAAGGTAGTTTTACTTCTTTAAAGTCATAAAGCTCTTTTTCAAATTCATCGTTAGTTTCGCTATTAATATTAAAACTAAGATGGAAATCATTTACATAATTTCTTCTTAAAGTTATTAATTCAGTTTTATGACTGCTTAAGGTGTATTGAAGTCTAGCTAAACTAGAAGAATATTCTTGTCTAATTTGAATATAACTCGTATTTTTTTCTTTAGCTTTTTCAAATTCTTCAAGGCATTTTTCACTAATAAATTTAGGGTCAAATTCATTAGCGATTTGTCTTTCTTTTTCTAAAATTTTCGTCTCTTCTTGCTTAATTTTTTCAGTTTTTAAACTTTGAATATTATTATTTAATTGTCCTTTTTCCAAAATTAAAGCATCGTTAGACTCTTTTAAATCTTCTAAATCGCTAGCTAAATCGTCAATTCTTTTATTTAAAGAATTAATTAAAGTCGTATCTTGACTATTTAACTCGTTATCAATATAACTCAAAGTATCTTTAAGTCCTTTTAAAGAACTCGTCTTTTCTATAGTTAATAAAATATTAGCGATTTCGTTAGTATTAATAATTTCTAAAGTATTCGCATTACTTAAAACATCGTTTAACGCTTTATAAGTTCCTAAACTTGCGATTGCATCGTTTAGTTTATTTGCTCTTTCGGTAATAAAACGGTTATCGATACTTTTACCAATATAAGAAGTTTGATATAATTTTGGATTTAATCTCGTAAAAGAAAAATTTCGATATAAATCACATTCTTTAGTAATACCATTACCACTAGCACGGCACTCTTCTTCATCACTTGACATATGGAGTCTGCCAATTAAGAAATTAGTATAGGCTCTAGCTCCCTCATGACTTGTTGAAATCATCGTCGCTAATGAACCAGTTTCCGCTTGATAATTTCTCTCTAATATTTTTTCTTGATCGACTAAACTTGTGCGGTAATAACTATATTCTCTTATTAATTCTCTAAAAATCTTATATGCTTCCATATAATAACGAGGTAAGACGAATAAGTTAAATTTTTGATTATAGAGATAGCCTTCAATCGCACTCGACCAGCTCATATCTTTAATATCGACTAAATCAGCATAAATCTCAACATCGATATCTTTTTTAAACTTTTCTTTTAAACGAGCTTTTAACTCTTCTTTAATAATTAATAAAGTGCGGTCATAAGGTTTTTCAATGACCCCATCTTTAATTTTTAAATTCTCCTCTTTTAAAGTAGTAATTTGCTTTTCTAAATTACGAGTAATTCTAGCGATATTAACAGCAATTGCTCCGATTTTATCTTTAAATTCTTTTAAGTCACTACGATATGTATTTAAAATATTTTTATCGAGTTTAAAAATATCATCTAAATAGTTTTCTTTAATATCTTTAGAAGTTTCTAAAGTTTTTTTAGCAACTTCGATAAGTTCATTAATTTCGTTAACTCGATCATCTTCTAAGAAGCTGAGATTAAAATTACTTAATTTATTTATTAAAGTTTCACTCGCTTTAATAAAATTACTCGTATAAGTAAATAAATTATCTTTAACAATTTTTAATTCACTATTGATATCATCAATTTTCTTTTGAGTTTCTTTTCTTTGATCCATTAAATCTTTAGTGATTTTTAAAGTATCGTTATTTGCTCTTTCATTAATTAACTTAAAACGATTATTCTCTAGCTCCATTTGACTAGCTTTATTTTCGTTAAGTTCGTTATCAATTTCTTTGATACGGTCAACATTTTTAGTTAACTCATTTTTTAAAGAAGTTAGTTTTTCTTTAGAAATTTCGAGTTCACTTTTTTCAATAATATATTGATAAATATTAAAATAATCTCTTTCTTTAGCGTATAAATCGTAATATTTTTTAACTTCTTCTAAGCGATTTATTCTATTTTCAATAACTAAAGCTTCATCTTGTAATTTCTTATATTCAAAAATATTACTCTTCAATTCATCTAGATTGATATTAGCTTGTGGATCACAAACATATTCAGTAATAAATTTTTTAACATCGTCGATTGGTTGGAAACTACTAGCTTTTTTAAGTAAGCTAAAATATTTATCAGCAAGTCCACCAAATTTTCTTTTTAAATAAATACGATATTGGGTGTTACTATCAAAAAATTTATATTTTTCTTTGTAGTTTTCGTTAAAATATCTATTTAACGCTTTAAATTCCATTGGAATATTATCGACAATAAAATCATTTTCTGGAATTTTACTATCTAAAGAGAAAAAGTGATGTTCTTCACTTCCATCGACTTGAGTATCAAAAACAATACCCATAGTAAAATCTGTGTCGTGAATTGTATCATGAAACTCTAAAGCGATATAGCTACTAAATTTACCAGTTCTTAAATAGTTAAAATCTCCCTCGATATTATCACCAATTTCTCCGCGGAGATAACTTTTTAAAGTTCGAGCACTTTTTTCACTAGCAGCTTTATTAAAATATCGACCAGTCGTATCGCCTAGTAAAACGAGCTCTAAAGCATCGATTAAAGTTGATTTACCACTTCCATTTTTCCCAGTAAGGAAGACAATCGTATCAAAATCTATCGTTTGATTCCAAAAATAATGCCAATTTATTATTTTAGCTTTTTTAAGCAACTTCACGAGTTAAGTCCTCCTTTTCACTATTATTCTTATTTAATTCACTAAGGATATTACTCATCGCTACGATTTTATCATTATCTAACGCGTAAACAATACTAGGTAAAATATAAAAACTTATATTCCCTTCATCGTAATTCCCACTCACTTTACTTAATATATTATGATTTACTAAAAATCTTAAACTTTTAGCAATACTTCTCCCGGTAAGTCTTTTCCCAGGCATCGTGATATTATGTTCAATCATTTCTTTAATTAAAGCTGGAGTTGTCATAAAGATTGAAAACTCTCCATCACTAGTCTCACTTCTTTCGTTTTCATAAATTAATCTTAAAGCGAATAAAATTAAACTAGTTTCACGGTCAATTCTAAGTCTATTTTCACTAAATTCATTACTTAAAGCGATAACACCTAAAATAGCATCTTTTTCGATGTGCCAGCCACTAAACTTTAAATAAGATTCAAAAGCATTAAAATATCTTTCGATAAATCGATAATCAGGATTAACACGCATTATCTTTTCTTTAACATCAAATATATCTCTAACGATAAATCCTTTAAGTAATAATCTATTAGTTACACTTGCAAATGTTTGTTGATCGCTAGCACTTAATTTATTATATTCATCACTAAACATTTACTTTCTCCTTTCGTCTAAATAATAAATGAGGAACGATATATCCATTATTTCTAATCTTTTCATTATCTAAAATATCAACCTCATAAAAACAATCCGCATCATCTTTTTTAATAGTCGCTAAGATTAATAAAATAAAAGCTTCAACACTAATTAAAGGAATATCTTCAACTTTTAAATAATCACTATCTCCAAAACATCTTTCCATAAAGCCATAAATTTTTTCATTAGAATAAACATTTTTAAATGATTCAAGAAAATCTCCTAAAATAGCGTTATTATCAATTTCAAAATCACCAATTGGTAAAGGTACAGCTTCTTCTTTATACTTTCTTAAAATAGGGAAGGTAAAAGAATCGCTATCGATATACCCTTGTTCATAAAAATAAATTGAATCTTGCATCTTTGAAAGAATTTTGGCGAGTTCTCGAGGATTATTTAAGTTTTTACCATAAAACTTAAAGATATTTTCTAAATGTCCTTTAATACTCTTATCGGTGTTATTTAAATATAAAATCTTATTCGTACTCGATTTAGTGTATTCACTATTTTCAATATCAATTTGATTAATTGAATAACTAATATTTGTATAAGTATCGATGATATAATTAATTTTAGTAATAATATCGTTTTCAATATCGCTTGGATTCATTGCCGTATTAGTTAAACTTCCGAGTTTAACTAATTTAAGTCGAATATCGTTATTATTTAACCATTTATTTAAAATATTAATAATTGGTCTTTTAAATTTAATAACGCTATCAAATGTTTTTAATGGATGATAGTATCGATCTAAAATTTTTGTTTTATAAACATCGAAGAAATCAACTAAAACATCATTAGTTTGAAATAACTTTGTTAATTTAGATTTAAACATTTTAATCGAATTGGATAAAGTAACTAGTTCAATTTTAAGTTTACGAGTATTTTCATAACACCTAATTAAAGTGATATACATTAAATCATCACTTTCTTCATCTTCTAATTTAAGTTCACTATAAGTACTATGTACTAAACTTAAATATGGACTTTCTTCGTCACTAATTATATCTTTAAAAGCTCTTAATATCGAAATCGTATAAGCTGGTAAAATAATAATTTCTTCTAAAGTCTTAGTATCCATTGAAATACTAATCCAACCATATTCTTCAAGTTTTTCACAAATAAAACTTGCTTTAGTACTTAGTGTATCAATAATTATATTATCATCTACCTCAAAATCATCCTCATCAGCAAAAGCATCAAAACTATCTAGAATCTTTGATCCTTTATCTTTTAAAGCTTTTATAAAATCTGCTTTATTGATTGAACTTAAATCATTACTCAACATATCAAAAAGTATTAATAAACTTTCTGCATATACTTTTTTATTCTTGCTAGAAAAAATTAAGAAATAACGATTAGGTAAAACA
>JADIMY010000043.1 GCA_017694345.1 Candidatus Onthovivens merdipullorum
AAGTTTTTAATTTCTTCTTTTCTTTCTTCACTTTCAACTGCTACTTTTAAAACCTGAATTCCTTGCACTCCACAATAAGGGGATATTTTATTTCCGTTTGGTAAAGTAGGCATTTGAGCAAAACCTAAATTTATATTATCAGCACTAGTAACGAGCCATGGTCCAGCAAAAATTGAATCAGCTAATTTTTCTGTAAACATTGTATTAACTGTTGGATAATCCATTGTACCATGAGGCATATACTCTATAAATTTTTTGTGATATTTTAAAGCTTCAATTGTCTTTTCATCATTTAGTCCAGGAGTTCCATCGCTATGAAGAATTTCTCCTCCATAACCATTAATCCACCCTGCACTATAATAAGCAGTTGAATGTTGTTCGACAAAGCCATATCTTCTGCTTTGACTTGTCTCTGTAACATCTTGCATATAAGTATAAAGTTCTTCAGTAGTAGTTGGAGCTTCTTTCATCTGATCTTTATTATATAGAAATAGTAAAGTTTCATAATATAAAGGAACACCTAATAACCTACCATTATAAGATAAAGAAGAAATTGTTAAATCAATATATTTATCAAGTAAACTTGTATCAATTATGTTTTCAATTGGTTCTAGAATGCCAATAGTGTCAAATAATCCTATCTTATCATGTGCAAAGATATACATATCTGGTGCGCTACGGGCATCCTGACCAACTAATTTTAAATTATCAGTTAAATTTTCTTTTCTAATGAATTCAAATTCTTGATTAGGAAGTTTTTCATGAAGAGCATTTTCAAGAATTTCTATTACGCTATCTTCTTTATCATGCCATATAACAAGTGGTCCAGTTTTAGTATAATGTCCACAACTAGTTACACTAAATAGACTTGATACAAAAGTTAAACTTAATAATAATTTACTCACTCTTTTCATAAAAAACCTCGCAAATCCTTATTTATTTTTTACTTTTTTGTTTTTTAATAACAAAATAGATTATGACTCCAATAAGCGCTATAGCAGCAATTACACCGATAACTATTCCAGCAATTTGTCCACCATTTAAACCATTAGATGGAGTTTCTTCAGAAGGATTATCAACATCTGGATTATCAGGAGTATCAGGTGTATCAGGATTATCTGGAGTTAATGTTGGCTCTTCATAATAAACTTCTGCTTCGTATTTTCCATCAGCATCAAGTTCAGTTAAAACAATCCAACATTCTCTAGGTTCAACAGCAATATCGACTGTTTGTAAGCCATCTGCAAATAAGTTTTGATTAATAATGACTCTATCACCAATTGTTGAAACTTGATCATAGGTATACCATTCGCCATCTTCATCTAAAGTCATTTGGACTCCTGGCCAACTACCTGCTACAGCTGCGGCTCCACCTTCATACTTCCAAGCCCATAAACCAACATCAGTCCAATCGCTTGGAACTTTAGCATGTACAGTAAAGACTTCAGAAGCATCAACTGGTTTTTCATAAACTACAGTTGCATTATATTTTCCTTCGGTATTAGTATCATCTGTTACTTGAATATAATAAGGTGAAGAGGTAACTGTTACTTCAACACTTTCTTTTAAGCCCCCGACTTCTCCATTATTTATGCTAATAGTATCATATTTTGCAGGGGCTCTATCAATATACCATTTTTCGGTTGTGTTATAGGATAATTCTAAAGTATATGTATCTTCTACATTTTCACTATCTTTAAAAGTTGCAACAGCTTTATTCCAATCATTTGGAACACGAGCATAAATTACTGCTTCTTCTTCATAAACTGGTAATTCGCCAGTGGTAAGCTGAGTATAACTTGGAACGTTTGGTAAATAAATCGTTGAAGTAGTTCCATCTTCAGCGGTTTTGGTCTCTTCATGGATTCCGTCTATCCATTGATTTCTTGCTTCAAAAACTAATTTATTATCTGGATCAATACCATCACCATCAGTTTGGTGGACAACATTTCCTTCAGCATCTGTTAAGTTAAAAATTATTTTATCAACAAAATTTGGTAAATAAATATAATACCAACCATCATTATTTTCATCTTCATTCATGGCTCTTCCAGGCCAACCAAGTTCTGGGAATGGATTAGTACCAGGACCATCTTTCCATGCCCAAACATTAATTTCACCAGTCCAAGTTTCTGGAGCTTTAAAATAAACTAAATAAACATCATTAGCTTCGTTAGCTTTTAAAACTTTAGGTTCTTCTAAAGAATAACTATAGTTTTCACTATGAGAAATATGTGAAAGTCCTAAAGCAAAAGTTGAAAGCAAAGCACTTAATAGTAAGATTTTTTTCATAATATTCTCCTTTTACACCTTTAGTATAAATAAAGAATATAAGCGTATCTAATAATTTTAATGTAAGCGCTTACATTAATTTTTTAATAGATCTCACCGTATTAATTTATACTTGAAAAATATTAAGTTTCTATTTTTTTAGTAAATTAAAATCGATATTTTGGAAAGTAATGGAATCGCTATATTTTTTAGCAATATTAGCGCTTTCTAGACTATCAATAGTCCAACTCATCGTAAATCTATGCTTTATAGATTTACGATATTTTTCTTTATTAAATAAATGATAATCTAAATCTACTCCTTCAAATAAATGTCTAAATATATAAGGTCTAGTGTTTCCGCCAACAAGTAAACATCTAATAAAACCATATTTTCTAATAGCATATAAACAATGAGGATAAAAACAGATAATGATAAAGTTAGATTTATCATTAATAGTTTTAAGTTCTTCCATTAATTTAATAGCTATTTCTTTATAATTTTTTAAGTTTGTATCAGGTTTAAGTTCAATTACGATTGGAACTTTTTCATTTACTAAAGCTAACACTTCTTTTAAAGTTGGAACTAAACTTCCATCAAGTAATTTATAATTCTCTTTAATTTCTTTTAAAGTTAAGTTTTCAATTTTTCCTTCTTTAGAGGTCGTCCTAATTAAATTATCGTCATGACAAACAATTAACTCTTTATCTTTAGATAAATGAACATCTAATTCAATAGCTACATCTTTATCAATAGCATTTTTAAAAGCGTTTAGTCCATTTTCCGTAAACTTTTCATTATGTAAACCACGATGAGCCACCCCTTTAAAGATCTTTGAATTTAATCTTTTAATTACTTTTTCTTTTTTCATAAATCATTATCTCCTAAAGAGTCTAAACCTTTTTTAAAGTTAGTTTTAACAGGTTTAACATTTTTAATAAATAAGAAAATAATTAAGGCTAAAGCAATACAACATAATCCATAAATTGGTAAAATTCCAAATGTAGATTCTGGAGCAAGTAAAATTAATCCAAGTAAAATTGGAGTTAAAGTTTGAGCTCCCATACTTGAAGCATAATATAAACCAGTGAATTTACCAATTTTTTTCGAATTAGTAAGTTCAACAACCATTGGATAAGAATTAACATGGATCAAACTAAAACCAAATCCTTTAATAAACCATATAATATATAGATAAACAGGGAAAGTTCCACTATCTTCATGTAAACTTGGGACACTAAATCCTAAAATCATCCATAATAAATAAGATGATAAAACAATTCCAATTCCGCCTACTATTGTCCATTTTCGACTAATTTTACTAGCAATAACTCCACCAATAGCAAAACCAATTACACTACCTACTCCACCAACGATAGTATTAATCATATTAGCGCTACTATTAGCACCTAAATAATAAATTGTGTAATTAGTCATATAAGTAGAAATACCATTATCAGCCATAAACCAAAAGAATTCAGCAACTAATATTAAAATAAGCATGATTTTATTAGCTTTTGATAAAGGCTTATCATCATCTACTTTTTCTTCAAGTTCGCTTAAAGCTTCTCCTCTAGACATTTCATCTTTTACTTCTAAAGCAATTTTATTTTCTTTAACTGTAAAAAATAATACTAAAGCCGAAACTACCATTAAAACACTAGCAATTAAAAATGGTGCTTCAATTGCCCAAATATTGTTATATTCCCAGCTACCTTTACCGCTTAAATAATTACTTAAACTAAAAATAATACAAACAACAGTTCCAAATGCTCCTCCAATATAACCCATAATATTAATGATGCCATTAGCTCTACTTCTTAATGGTTTTGGAGTCATATCAGGCATTAAACTGACTGCTGGATTTCGATACATCATCATAAAGATGACAACAATAAACATCATAATTATCATTCCAACTAAATTATGATAATGAAATAAGATTGGAATAAACGGGAAAGCAACAGCACAAACAAATGTTCCAACCAAAATATAAGGCATTCTTTTACCAATTGGACTTTTAGTTTTATCAGATAAATTACCAAATATAGGTAATAAAATTAAAGCAGCTAAATTATCAAAAGCCATCATTATACCGACTAAATATTGAACTTCTTCTTCACTTGTTGCATTAAACACGTCCATAAATAATTCAGTAAGTAATGTTGGACAAATTGAATCATAGACTTGCCATAAAAGCAAAATTCCAAAAAAAGCAAAGCCTATTAAACATGTTCTTTTTATATTTAGTTTTAAAGGCGAAGTATTATTTACTTTTTCCATATATTCTTTTCCTTTCCTAAATTTATATCTTCTAATCTAACCAGTAAATCACTTAATGATTCGATATAATCGACATTTTCTATAATATCACCAAAGCCATAACGAGCATGAATAAAATGGACTTTTGCTTTAGAGGCTTCTTTATAATCTTTTAATGTATCACCAATATAAGTTACGTCTTTAATATTATATTTATCTTTAATAATTAATATATTTTTAAATTTATCTTTTGAAGTATCTCCAGCACAAAGATGATCAACAAAATAATTTTGAAAATGAAAAATATTAATAAAATTTTCAATATACCCTTTATCACTATTTGAAACGATAAATAAAGGAAAATAACTACTTAAAGTGTCTAATACCCTTCTTTCTAAAGGATATAATTTTCCTCCATGTGTTTTTAAATATTCAATTTCTTCTTTTAGACAGAGTGAAAAATATTTTAAACCTTGATTTAAACTAACATCTTTAAAAGCTAATAAACTTGATTCGGTAGGAGTTAATCCCATATGTTTAGTTAAATCCTCATCACTAAAGCGATATGGTAAATTATTTTTTATCATTGCAATATTCCAAGATTCAGTTATTAAACTAACATTATCAACTAATGTTCCATCTAAATCAAATAATATCGCTTTATCATAATTTAAATAAGATTTCATAATGTGAATTATACCAAACTTCACTATATTTTTAAGTAAATTTTTCTTTAAAATTATTCTTAAATTATTTATTTTTTATTAAAAACCCTGCAAATCTCAATTATTTTTCTAATTTAAGTATTCCAAATTGACGTAAATCCACTTCTTTAGATTTAGATAAATCTTCATTAACAAATTTCTTGGTATAATAGAAAATAAGTAAAATTAATGGCATTCCTAAGTTAGTTTCCATTAATGAATTAATAATTAAAGTCATAATCGACATTTCATTAAGTGGTCTAATTCCATTAATTAATAAAGCAAATTCCCAACCAAATTGAACACTTATACCTATTAAATTTAATATTAAAATATTAACAAAAATCTTCTTTTTAATAAGCATTAAAATAATTAAAACTAAATATGAAATTACTAACACTATCCCCATATAGGCGTGATATTCATTTGTTGTTCTAGTCGTTACTATATTAGGATCTCCACCTAGTTTACTAATTGAAGGAGCAATTAGCCACCAACCAACAATTAAAACTAACCACTCTTTTAAATATTTATCTTTACTTAAACATAACCATATAAAAACAAAATTAGTAAATCCATAGGACATACTCATCCATAAAAGAACTAAAAATGTCATCCCAGCGCCTACTAAATTATTGTCGATATAAATGCTTCTAGAATGAGCAAGTAAATAAAATCCAACAAAATCAACTAAGGTATATAAAATCCCTCCAAATAATCCAAATAAGGTAGTTAGATATCTTTTTTTATAAACTAAAAGTCCAATTAAAAAGAGTAAAAATATTGTATCTAAAATTATATATAATAAATTTAAACTTCTTGTAGGAGTAATTTGTGTAAACTCATTTGTTAATAGATTAATATTCATATCTCAATTTTTAATACTTTTAAATTATACATAAATTATCTTTTTAAAACACTAATCTTTAACAAGCTTTTCTTTTATAAATAATTTCTTTATACCTCTAATATAATGACCATTACAAAAATCTAAGATTGCTAAAGCAGTGTGATATTTCAGTAAACCACTACTACTGAAACATAAACTTCTTAAAGAATTAGCAGGAATTAGTCTAGCTATAAAGAAAGCTCCTTTTAGTTCTTTTTGTTTAATTAATGGATCTTTAATTTTTAAGGCTTTTTTTGTTTTATGATTAAAATAACTTACTAATATATTTTTCAGTAACTTACCAAATCCTCTATTAAAAGCAAAGATTGGAGTATTAATATCATATGGATATTTATAAGCATCGTACTTACTTAATGTTAAAGAAAAGCTTTTAGCATATGTTTTATTACTTAGCTCATTTAATAATTTTAAATTAAAATAATAAGTATTTGCAGGGTTTTTATTTAAATTTATAACTTTTCCTTTTAAATTAATCTTATCTCTAAGTAGAAAAGATCTAGAATTTTTTCCAATTAAAATCTCATATTCTCCATCTTCTAGTTCAAAAGAATTAGTGTTAATATCAAAAATTTTCAATTCATCAATAGGGATATTAATTTTAATTAATTTAGATTCTCCTACTTTAATAAAGTCTTTACTAAAACCTTTTAGTTCGTGAATTGGTCTATAGATATTAGAATTAATTTTACTAATATATACTTCACTAATTTCACTAGCATCGTAATGACCGATATTTTTAATTTCATAAGATATATCAATTGTTTTAGTTAACTCATTAACTAAAACATTTAAATTAGAATACTTAAATTTAGTATAGGTTAATCCATATCCAAAAGGATAATATACCTCTTTATTAATAGAATTATAATAGCGGTATCCGACAAATATCGATTCTTTATAATAACTTACAATATTTTTATTAAATTCATCACTAAATGGTACATCTTTATAATCTTTAATATAAGTCTCTGTAGTTTTTCCACTTGGAGAACACTCCCCAAATAATAAACTAGTCGTTGCTTCACCTATTCCTTCACCTGCTAAATGCATCATAAGAAACGCTTTACAATCATCAATAAAAGATAAGTTAATAATACTGCCATTAAAACTAATAAAGACGATATTATCGTTAATTTCTTTAATTTTTCTAATTAAAGAAATTTGACTTTTAGGTATATCTAATGTGTCTCTATCAAACCCTTCACTTTCTTTAAAATCAGTTTGTCCACCATAAAATAATATTGCATCATATTTATTATTTTTAAGTTCGTTTAATATATCTTCAATTTCTTCTATTTTATCTTCTTCGATTTGAGAATAACCTTTAAAGAATTTATAGTTAATATTTCTTCTTTTAAAAGCATCGATATGATTACTTAATTTATAAGAATTAATTAGACTAGAACCATTCCCTTGATAACGAGGATTAATAAACATATCCCCTATAACT
>JADIMY010000044.1 GCA_017694345.1 Candidatus Onthovivens merdipullorum
TTTCAAAAGTTTTATTAAAATAATAAAGTTTTTTCCCTAATTTATGAAAAATATCAGCGATAACATTTTCATAAATTGCACCTTTATAAACTTTTAATGTTCCATCAATTATATCTTTATAGGTATTTAAATCTAATAAAGATAAAAATAAACCAGTATCATTAAAATAAAGTTTAAAGCAATCTTCAATTTTGTTTCCTTCTAAAGGAAGTTCTAATGATTTTAAATTATAACATTTAGATACTAATCCATATTCAATAAGCCAGTTTATTGCATCACCAAACTCTCTATTACTACCTTTTTCTTTAACTTGAGAAAACATAAATTTTTTATTTTCTTTTGCTAATTGATTGGGAATAGATCGATACACCGTCATAATTTTATTAAGTTCTTGATTATTTACTAATGTATCCCCACTATCTTCTAAATGCTTTCCAAAATCATCTTGAAAACTATTTAAAAGACTTCTTTTAATTTTTTCCATTTCGTTAAAATCATTAGTTTTTAAAAAAGTATCGACAACATCAGGCATTCCACCAACACAGATATATTCTTTAAATATATTTAAAAGTTCATTATTTATAAATTCATCGACCTTCGTTTTTTTATTAAAACAATCTTTAATATAATCTATTACTTCTTCTTTAACTCCTCTAGCCCATAAATATTCTTCAAAATCTAAAGGATACATTTCAATAATCTCTTCAAATCCAACAGGAATTTCATAGCTTTTACCTTTATTATACCCTCTTAAGCCGAGTAAAGATCCAGTGGCTATAATATCAAATCGCCCATCTAACATAAAAAGTTTAATTGCAGTTCTAGCACCTGGACATTCTTGAAGTTCATCAAAAATAATTACTGTTTTATAAGGAATAAAAGTAATATCTTTTAATCTTAAAGTTAAGTTCCTAATGATTTCGTCAACATTTAAATCACTATCAAATATATCTTTTAAGCTTTTATTAAAAGTAAAATTTATATATGCAACATTTTCATATTCGTTTTTAGCAAAGTCTAAAACACTAGTCGTTTTTCCTACTTGTCTTAATCCTTTGATAATAAGAGCTTTCTTTTTAATAGTTAAAGACCTTTTCCATTCAATCATTTTTTGAGTAATTTTTCTTTTAAGCATATAAATATTGTAAACATATAAAATAATAAAATCAATCTTTATTACATATTTTTAGGGGGAGTTTTATGTAATATATACATATTTCTCATGGGAGTTTTATGTATTTTAACTTTTTTTAGAACTAAAGGCTACTAAATTTAATACCAAAAACTTACCTGTTCTTTATGGTTTAACTAAAAGTAAAAATTCAAATTCTAGAAATTTTCTTATTACTAACTTTATTTTACCAATTTAAATTATCAATATATGTAAAATGCATTACTAAGATAGTTTTATCTAAAGTTTCATCAATAAATATAAGTTTTAAATTATCCCTATAAGTTCTACATTTACTATAGTAAGTATATTCATTATTATCAATTAAGGCAGTTCCACTAAAATCATTAAAAGATCCATCAATTAATGTATATGGATTTAAAGTAAAACGGTCATAATTTAAGCCATCAAAATAAAATGCAAGATTTTTATCATATTCATTATTTACTACATACCCAAATCCATAATTATTAATAGTCATTGTTACTTTTTCATCGAATATATCTTTATAACTTTCTATAATGGTATCTACTTTGACTTCATAGTAATCTCCGTCATAAAATAGATTTGGATCTCTATTATCACTTGGTAAATACATTAAAACTTGAGAACAAATTAAAGCTGATAAGAAAAATAAAATAACTAATCCTAATATAGTACAAATACTAATTAAACTAATTCTTAAGTAATTTGTTTTACATAATAAGTTATAATTTATATCTAAGTCATTAAAATTAATATCAATATTAGGAATATTATCATTAATCATTTCAAGATTATTAATTTTATTCCTAGCTTTAATAAATTCATCTTTAGAAATATTTATTAACTTATTAACTTTATAATAACTTGGTGTTTCATTTAAATATAATTTATAAACCAATACTACTCTTTCTATAAAATTTAATTCATTGATTAATTTATCATTAGTAACATTTAAATTAATATTATTTTCCTTAATATATTCTTTAAGTAAAGTTATAAACATTCTTTTAGTATTTATTTTCTTTTACTTATTAAGACACATTCATATACTCTATTTAATATTTTGATAAAAATATCTTTATCAAAATATATTAATAAAGCAATTAAATTAAGAAATTTAAGATCTTTATTAAATAACTTTAGTAAGTATTTAAGATATTTATTTACTTCTTTATGATATGAATCTAATGTGCTAATCATTAATGTTACCTCCTATAAATTTATATTATTACGATAGTATCGTTACTTTTTAAGGTTTATATTCTAATAGACCATCTAAAATTTTTTTATCTTAGTTAAAAAGAATCATTAAATAGTCTTAAGTAAATAAACATAATCTTTCCTTAGTTAAATGATAACAAAATAAAAAAATAAGGAAGTAAATTTATTTTATAACTAAAAAGGAGTAGCCTTTATGGCTACTCCTTAATTGGTTATCTTATTTATTTAAAAGACTATTTACCACCAAATCTTTTAATACGAGCCCATCTTTCTTTAGCAGCTTGTTCACTCTTTTCAAAAAGTTCTTCGTAATGTTCTGGATTAACTTTTGGAAGTTGAGAGTAACGAGTTTCTTTTAAGATAAATTCTCTAAATTTAGTGAAGTCAGGTTCTTTACAATCGATTTGTAGGGCATTTTCTTCACCTTTACGAGGATCATATCTGAAAGTTGTGAAATATCCACATTCAACTGCTTCTTTTTCGGTTTCAATAGAATTAACTAAGCCACCTTTAATACCTTGGTTAATACATGGAGCATAACATATGATTAATGATGGTCCATTATAACTTTCAGCTTCTTTTAAAGCTTGAATAGCTTTCATTGGGCTAGCACCTAAAGCGATTTGTGCAACATAGACATTTCCATAACTCATTGCCATTAAAGCAAGATTCTTTTTCTTAGTCTTTTTACCACTAGCAGTAAATTGAGCAATACTACCGGTTTGACTTGATTTAGAAGATTGTCCACCTGTATTAGAATAAACTTCGGTATCTAAACACATAATGTTGACATCGTCTTCACTAGCTAAAACATGATCAAGTCCACCATAACCTATATCATAAGCCCAGCCATCACCACCGATGATCCAAACTGATTTATCGATTAAATCTCTTTCGTATTCTAAGACTTCTTTAACAGCTTCATCTTTTGATTCTTTAACTTCTTTAACTAAAGTTGGAACAATCTTTCTAGCTTCATCTTTATTTTTGATATTAGCTAAATAAGTCTTAATCGTTTCTTTTAAAGTTCCTTCAACAGTTTCACTATTTAAAGCTGCTTCTAAGATACGGCAAATTTGCATTAACTTATAGTTAGTAGCAAGTCTCATACCATAACCATATTCAGCGTTATCTTCAAATAAGCTATTTGCCCAAGCAACACCATTACCATTTTTATCAGTTACGAATGGAGTAAGTGGGGTACTACCACTATAAATTGAGCTACATCCAGTTGCATTAGCAACTAACATATCTTTACCAAATAATTGAGAGAGTAATCTATAATATGGAGTTTCTCCACATCCAGCACAAGCTCCACTAACTTCCATATATGGCATTAAGAATCCAACACCTTTTACAGTTGTAGTTGGGAAGATATCACTCTTATATTCAGTGTGTTTATATAAATATGTAGCATATTTTTCTTTTTCGAATTGTGATTTAGCTTCAACCATCTTTAAAGCAAAGTGGTCATTGCCAAGTCTTTTTGCGGTCTTATTTGCCATACATTCATTGACACAAAGTCCACAACCAACACAGTTCATAGGTGAAACTTGAATGATGAATTTCATACCAGTAACTTTTGGACTACCAACAGCTGGTTTAACAGCTTCAGCTAATCCTTCAGGTCCGTTTTTAACCTCTTCATCTGTTAATAAGAATGGACGAATTGTGGCATGAGGACAAACGAATGCACATTGATTACATTGAATACAATATTCTTTATTCCATTCTGGAACTCTATCAGCAATACTACGTTTTTCTTTATAAGTAATATTTTCTTCCATTGTTCCATCGAGCAATTCGTATTGAGTGAATTTACTTACTGGAATATCGTTACCATCGAGAGTATTTACATAGTCAACATAGGTATCGAAATATTCTTCACCAATTGAAGCTCTTTCTCTATTAAATGGTAATTTGAGCCAGCTAGGATCAACTTTAACTTCTCTAAGACCTTCAGTACCTTTATCGATAGCATTGAAGTTATTTTTAACCACTTCTTCACCTTTACGAGCATAAGTCTTTTCAGCGAGTTTCTTCATCCATTTATTTGCTTCATCATAAGGCATAATTTGTGGATTAAGATAGAAGAATGCACTTTGTAAAATAGTATTGGTATGTCTACCCATATTAGTTTCTAGAGCAATCTTATTAGCATCGATAACATAGAATTTAGCTTTCTTACTAGCTAATTGATACTTAACTCTATTTGGTAAAGACTTAATTAAGGTTTCATCATCCATATCAGTATTTAATAAGAATGTTCCACCATTTTTTAAATTCTTTAACATATCAAATCTAAAGACATATGTATCAAGCGAACAAGAAATAAAGTCAGCGTGTTCAACATAATATGTTGAATGAATTGGTTCTTTACCAAATCTAAGGTGAGATCTAGTTACTCCACCTGATTTTCTACTATCATAAGCGAAATAAGCTTGAGCGTATTGATGAGTTGCATCACCAATAATTTTAATACTACTCTTATTAGCACCAACGGTACCATCACTTCCTAATCCATAGAATAAGCAACTTGTGTAGTTATGAGCAATTTCATAAGTATCATCAACAGGTAAACTTAAATGAGTTAAATCATCATTAATTCCAATAGTGAAATTGTGGAATTCTTTACCAGTTAACATAATGTCATAAACTGCTTTAATGTGTTTAGGTTGAGTATCTTTACTTGATAAACCATATCTTCCACCGATAACTTTAAGATCACCTTTGCCCATTTCTTTTAATGCAGCAACAACATCTTCAAATAAAGGTTCACCAATTGCACCAGCTTCTTTAGTTCTATCTAAAACAGCAATTTCTTGACAAGTTCCTGGTAAAACACTAACTAAGTGTTTAGCACTAAATGGTCTATATAGATGTACTTTAATTAAACCAACATGTTCACCTTTTTTATTTAAATCATTAACTACTTCTAAAGCGGTTTCAGTAACACTACCCATAGCGATAATAACTTTAGTAGCTTTAGGATCTCCAACATAAACAAATGGAGCATAAGTTCTACCTGTTAAAGCACTAACTTTCTTAAAGTATTCATCGGCGATATCTATTATCTTATTATAATGTTCGTTTTGAGCTTCTCTACCTTGGAAATAGATATCATCATTTTCAGCACCACCTCTAGTAACAGGATGGGTATGTGGATTTAAGGCTCTAGCTCTAAATTCTTCAACCTTTTTAAAGTTGAGAAGTTTTTTCCATTCTTCATCAGCGACAAATTCAACATTTTGAATTTCGTGGCTAGTTCTAAATCCATCAAAGAAGTGACATACAGGATAACTTGCTTCGATTGCAATTAAGTGAGCTAAAGGAGCTAAATCAGCAACTTCTTGAACACTATGACTGCAAAGCATAGCGATACCAGTTTGGCGAATTGCATAAATATCTTGGTGATCACCAAAGATTGATAAACTTCTAGTTGCTAAACTTCTTGCACTAACATGTAAAACTGCTGGAAGGAGCTCACCACACCATTTATAAATATTAGGAATCATTAAAAGTAAGCCTTGGCTAGCAGTATAAGTTGTAGCTAAACTACCACCTTGTAATGCACCATGTAAAGCACCGCTTGCTCCGGCTTCACTTTGCATTTCACAAACTTTAACTACATTACCAAAAAAATTCTTTTTTCCTTGGCTAGCGTAAACATCAACATGTTCAGCCATAGGACTTGATGGAGTAATAGGATAAATAGTTGCTACTTCGGTGAAATTATAGCTTCCTAGGGCAGCAGCCGTATTACCATCAACACTAAGCATTGTTTTCTTAACGTCTGACATTTTAAAATTTCTCCTTTAAAACAAAAATATTATATATTTTTATTCATTTGTTTTAAAGAATTAGTTAAATATATATAAGTTAAAATCTTATTGTCTAATTAACCTATATTGGCTTCATTTAAATATTAGAATAGTTTTTAATTAGTTTGTTTAATATCTTCTATATAACCAATTTTTATGATTGAACCTTATTAAGTATATCCAAAAATAGTAAGAAGTTTCAAAAAGTATCCTTATTTTTAAGTCATTAATTCCAAAATCTGATGTATTTGTGTTTTAAAAATTAAATAATAACAACAATCAAAAACATTTATTTTCGATTAAAAACACTTTAAAACTTAGTTATCTATATAAATTTTAGTAATTATAATTATATTAAAAGTAAACTAATTGAAAATAATAAGATAAATTTTTTATTGTAAATATTTTATAGTAATTATTAACGAAGTTGCTTACTACAAAAGATTTTTCTGATAGCTCTTCTAAACCTATTACTTTAAGTGCAACCTAAAACACAATGTTAAAGCTAGAAGAAAGTGCGAAAAACACCGTTTTTCAAGGAAAAGAAAGTGCGAAAAATACCATATTTAGCAATTTAGAAAGTGCGAAAAATCAATTTTTATTTATTTTTATTCTTTTATATCGTAATATATTTATATGATTATATTTAAAAGAAAAATTTATAACAAACTGCTTCAATGGAAAGAAAATTCTAATGGAAAAAGAGCTCTTCTTATCGAAGGTGCTAGACGAGTTGGTAAGTCAACTATCGTTAAAGAATTTGCTAAAAATCAATATAAATCTTTTATTTATATTGATTTTTCTCTAGTAGGTAGTGAAATAAAAAATATATTTAATGACTTAAGAGATCTAGATTACATATTCTTAAGACTACAACTAATCTTTAATACTACTCTCTATAAAAGAAAATCTTTATTAATTTTCGATGAAGTTGAATTTTGTCCAAAAGCAAGACAAGCAATTAAACATTTAGTAAGCGATGGTCGTTATGATTATATTGAAACCGGATCACTAATATCTATTTCAAAAAATGTTGAAAATATTTTAATTCCAAGTGAAGAAACTCACCTAAAAATGTTCCCAATGGATTTCGAAGAATTTCTATGGGCAATTAATGATGAAATCACTTCTTCAACTATTAAAAAGTTTTTTATAGAAAAAAAGACCTTAGGAGATGTATTACATCGTGAAATCTTAAGAAAATTTAGACTATATATGTTAATTGGTGGTATGCCTCAAGCCATTAACACTTATTTAGAAACTAATAATTTAGCTGAAGTTGATTTAACTAAAAGAGATATCATAACTTTATATAAAGAAGATATTAAAAAATTAGATCCTAAGGGAAGATTATCAAAAATTTTTACAAGCATTCCTTCCCAACTTTCTTCTAACAAAACATTTTTCTCAACAAATAAACTAACTAAATCTAGTAAAAATACTTTATTAGAAATACTCCCTGATTTAATTGATACTCAAATAGTTTTAGTAAAAGAACACTGTGATCATCCTGAAACAGGATTAAATAAGTTTACTAGTTTTTCAAAATATAAATTATATTTATGTGATACTGGTCTATTTGTTACGCTATGTTTTTATGATAAAAGCTTTACTGAAAACATAATATATAACAAATTATTAAGTGATAAATTATCATCTAATTTGGGATTTATTTTTGAAAATATGGCTGCTCAAACCTTAGCCACAAATGGTTATAATCTTTACTATCATATATATAAAGACGAAATAGCTAATCGCAATTATGAAATTGATTTTATTATTGCTGATGGCTATAAAATAGATCCAATAGAAGTTAAATCTAGTAGTTATAAAATCCATCCTTCAATTGATGAGTTTTCAAAGAAATATTCTAAGCAGATTAATCAGAAATATATTTTATATACAAAGGATTTAAAGAAAATTAACGATACCTATTATTTACCAATTTATATGACAATGTTTTTATAAATTATTCAATAGTAATTGGAAATTTACTTAATTAGATTAGTATTGTTGAACATCAATATATCAGATTTAATAAAAATTAAGTTCTTTTTGAATAAGAATTTAAAGCAAATTTCAGAAAAATATTTGAGATTTGCAAGCTTTTTTACAGTATTTAAGCTTTAATCAAATTAACAATTAAAATTTCTAAAAACTTAACGACCGAAAACTAGAATAACTAATATTATAAAAATTTGGATAATTATATCTAAATAACTAATAGCGACATAATATTAAAAGTTTTTTAATATATCAATCGACATCTTTAAGGTAGCAAATTGTATATAAATAAAATGTTTCTAGAATAATTAATAGATTTTATTCTCTTATTAATTTCTTTACTAATTTTCCTAACTAAGTTTAATAACTATTCCTTACATTCCTTAATTTTCTTATGTCTAACAATAATTAAAATAACTTCTATAAAAAATAAAGCGACTGCTAAAATAATTCCAGTTACTAAAAAAATAACCCTATCATATTTAGTTCCAAAATTAATAATCATCGTAGTAACAAAAGGGAAAAATGTATATAAATTGCCATTCCTAATATAATGAAAAAATATAAATCATGAGGGTAAACGGTTAATCCACTAATATTTACTACTTCTTCACCATTAGCAAATATCACTAGTAAACCATCCATACAAACAAAAATAAAGAAAACAAAAAATACAATTAGCTTCGAATTATAAAGCCTTACATTTTCTTTGATATTAATGAATAAATATAGATAAATTAGACTAAATAAGAAATAAACAATCGATACAGTAAAGTAAAATAAACTATTATTGATTAAAGTTAATGTTAATTGAAATATTCCAAAAATAATTGTAATTAAACCACTACTAGCACTGCTTACCATAAGTTTTAAAGTGCTATCTTCTTTATATTTATTAATAAAATTAATAGATAAATAGTCTTTAAAATATAAACAATATTCAATAAAGATAAAAGAAAGAAATAAAGTTATAACAATAACAGT
>JADIMY010000045.1 GCA_017694345.1 Candidatus Onthovivens merdipullorum
CTAAAATTAATATCGCCTTGATCGATATTAACAATATCACTACCATCAATTAATTGATAAGTAAATTGCGTCTCATTATCTTCACTTATAGATGAAGGTAAATATTTAGTAAAAGATTTATCATCATCAAAATAACTATCTAATATATAGACACTAATATCTTCACTAACTTCATCTAAATAACTTATCTTTAATGTTATAGGATTATTTTCATTTTCTTTTAGTCCTTTAACACTAAAAGAAAATGAAGAAGGTGTACCAATAGATACACTAATTTCACTAATTTCTATATAGTCTAAATAATCTAAATCACTTGTAGCGTTTATTTTAAAATTAGATGCATCAATATCACTACTAGAGTAATAAGAAAAAGTAAAACTTACTTCTTCAAAAGGTACTTTATCGACATTACTTTCAGTAAAATAATTCTCTTTTAAAATATAAATTTCGTCAGTTTCTAAATAAAAACCCTCTAGATCTTCGTTATTTTGTTCTTTTTTAACATTTAAGTTATTAAAGTTAGATAAAGATAAACTAGTTAAAATAGGAATTAAAATAGAGCTAAATAACTTCATATATCTTGATGAACACTAACTCCAGTATAAGGGATATTATATGTTTTAATACATTTTTTATTTTTTAAATGTAAAACTAAAATTGATAAACATATTAAGAAAACTGCAATAATAAATAAACTAAATACAATAGGTTGTCCACTTAATCCTTTAGAAAAATCAGTAGTACCATTGGCGATATAATTATTTAATGTATAATCTAAAATTGGATAAGGCATTTTTAAAGTAACACTTAAATCAAAATAGTTATTCCAAGTGATATTAGTGTTATATGATATAAGAAGTAAGATTAAATAATAAATACCAAATGGTATCAAACTAAAATAAGCATAACTCCTTTTAGTTTGATAGTTATAATCATAGCTTATAAAATCAAAGAAACTAATAATTGGTACTAAATAAGCTAAAATAAACTCCCCAATAATTAAACGAGTAGGAGCATCATTAATAAATAAACCTGGTAAACATTGTGCTAAATGAATAAATAAAAAAGCTACTTCGTTTATTGTTAATATAAATTTAGCAGTATATAAATATTTATTTCTTAAATCTAATTTAGTAAAGTATCTAATTAAATCAAGTGTTGCACTTGTAACATATATAATTCCCATAATTAAAGATAGAGGAACTTCATAATAAGTAAAAGATATAAAACTAGGATTACCTTTTAAAATAAATATTAAACCGATTAAGATAAATATGATATTAACTAGCTTTAATAAAAAACTAGATAAAATCTCCTTTTTATCGTATTTTTTATTAGTGATTTTATAATCACTAAAATAAATAATTCTTTGATTATCCATAAATCTAAATTAATTATTAATTAAAAAGTAACAATTAATGCTCCGTCTAAAGAATAAAAGGCACATAAGCCACGGTTATCCATAATTCTTACTTCTTTAAATTCATATGATTGTTCAATTTCTTTTTTAAGTAAAGAAGCACTTACTAAGTTATTGGTGTGAGAAATAATACAAACTCTATTTTTAGTATCTTCACACATTTTACCAATGTTATAAACAATTCTTTTTAATACACCTTTAAAAGTTCTTATCTTTTCTTTAATTTTTATATCACCATTATCAGCATAGCATAAAGGTTTAATACTAGCTAAATTTGCAATAAAAGCAACAATCTTATTGATCCTGCCATTTTTAACTAAATTATCGAATTTATCTAAAGCAAATAGAAGATTTAAAGAATCTCTAAATCTTAGTATTTTTTTAGAAATCTCTGCAAAACTAAGGTTTTTTTCAATTAATTCAACTAATTTATCAACAATTAGAACGATAGTTCCAGCGGTACCTAATGAATCTATAACTAAAACTTTAGAAGGATCAACACTAGATTCTTTAGCTACTAAGGCACTATTATAAGATCCACTTAACTTCGAAGTTATTGTAGCGACAAAAGTGTAGCCACTTTCATCTTCGTTAAAATATTTTAAAAAGTCGTTTGGAGAAGGACAACTCGAGTGACCAACTTCACTACTACTATTTATTTTCTTTAACATATCGCTAACATCTAATTTATCATCATCTATAAATTCTTCATCTTTTAATCTAATAGTTAAAGGAGCAACACTAAAGCCTATATCTTTTTTATCTACTAAATAATCTGACTTTAAATTACTACTACTATCTACAACAATTTTAAATTTCATTTTTAATCCTCATAAATCTTAAATGATTATATAATATTTTAAGTTTTTAATCTATAATAAGCATATTTAAGGAGATAATTATGGCTCATATAGTATTAGTAGGTGGTGGTAGCGCTAGTGGGAAAACCTATATTTTAAATAAAGTAATCGATAAATTAGGTAAAGAAAATGTAACTCATATTTCTATTGATGATTACTATAAAAAGTTAGATATGCCACTAGAAGAAAGAAGAAAGGTTAATTTTGATCATCCTAAAGCTTTCGATTGGGATTTAATTGAAACTCAACTTAAAATGTTAAAAGAAAATAAAACTATTGAAAAACCAGTTTATGACTACACTATTTCTAATCGAAGTGATAAAGTCGAAATTATAACTCCTAAAAATTTAGTATTAGTTGAAGGTATAATGGCTCTAGTTAATAAAAAAATAAGAGCATTGAGTGAATTAAATATTTTTATAGATGCGAGTAGAGAAAATAGACTTGTTAGAAGAATAAAAAGAGACCAAGTTGAAAGAGCTAGAACTTTTGATTCAATCGTAACTCAATACTTCACTTCCGTTTTACCAATGTATGAAGAAATAATTGATCCTACTAAATATTACGCTGATATTATTATTAATAATGATGGGCAAAAAAATCACTCTATTGAAGTTCTTATTTCCATATTATCTAAATATTTAGATTAATTTCTAAAAAATTTCTAGTTCCTAGAAATTATCTAGAAATTATGTAGAAATTTGCTAGAAATTTGCTAGAAATAGTTTTTAATAAATTTTAAATTTTGACGATTATATCATATTTTTTACTTCGGTATATTAACAATTTTATAAAACATTTGAAAATGTCTTTATCCTTTTAAAAAAAATTTAAAATTTCTAGTTCCTAGAAATTATCTAGAAATAATCTAGAAATTTGCTAGAAATTTCCTAGAAATTATAACTTTGTTTTGCTAAAATATTATCAATACAAGAGGCAATAACATGGATGAAAGAAACTCATTTGAAACAATAACACATGAAAATAAGCAAATATTGAATGAAGGTGAAAAATCTTTTACTTGGCTTAAAACTGTGTGTGCTTTTGCAAATACAAAAGGTGGCACAATTTCTATAGGAGTTACTGACGACTTAAAAGTAATTGGTTTAACAAAAGAACTTATTGATAAACAAGTTCAACTGTTTTTAAAAGAATGTAAAGAACACCTTGAACCTATGCCTATCTTTCATTTTGATTATATTAAAACAGAGCGTGAAACATATGTATTAAATATCACGATAGAAAGAAGCACCCAATTACCGGTTACTCTTGTTTTTCATAATATTCCTTCTATTTACATTAGAGATGAAGGTAGAAATACTCCCGCTAATTGGCAACAAATTCAAGCACTTGTTCTTTCTTCTTCAACAGAAAAATTTGATATAGCATCAACAAGTATTTCTTTTGACATAAATAATTTTAGTTATTTAGAAAAAAAATATTATCAAGCAACAAATAAAAAAATTACTGTTAAACTTTTAACTTCTTTAAATGCAATAGATCAAAATTTAAAGGTCAAAAGAGGTTTATATTTATTTTCAGATAATTTTTTAGGAGATGAAACTTTAATTAAAGTAACTAAATGGTCTGGATTAGATAAAGGTGAAAACACTTATCAACAATTGTACGAATCAAAATGTAATATTCTACAATGTATTGATGAAGTTTTTGAAATAATTAAAAACAATATAATGAGTTACGAAAAAAAATTAGAATATACTAGAGAAACAGTCTATGATTTTCCTTTAAGAAGCATTTTTGAAGGTCTCGTCAATGCTTATGCACATAAAAATTATTTTTTCAATAATACTCCAATTGAAGTTGATATATTTATAAATCGTTTAGAAATCACAAGTCCTGGCTCTTTAATTAATAATATTTATCTATATAACGAAAAAAATATTTCTGATATTCAACCAACTAGAAGAAATGATTTAATATGTTCAATTTTATCTAATTGCAAGTACATGGAAAAAGAAGGCAGCGGTTTTGACAAAATATCTCAAGACTATCTGCTTTATCCAGAAAAATATAAACCATTTGTTACTTCAAATGAAAAATATTTTAAATTAGTTCTGCCAAATGCTAATTCATTTGGTATAAGTGAAAACAAAGATGAAATACTTTCAGTAACGACACCATTTGACAAAAACCTAAGTGAAAGAGATAAAAAAATACTTGGTTATTGTTATGAAGAAGCAAAAACAATTGAAGAAATTGCTAGCAAAATACAAATGAAAGTTTCAACTTATTTAAGAAAAACAATATTAGGTAATTTAGTTAATTTAAGATTATTAAAAGAAAACACTAAATCCAAGGCAAATATTTACTTAGCAAATCGAGAACTTGTTAAGCTTAATAAAAACAACGATTTCTAGTTACTAGAAATTATCTAGAAATTATCTAGAAATACTCGATTACATCGAGAGAATTTATCTGTGTCATTGATGAATGATTTCTATTAAATCACATAACTTAGTTACACTAAAGAATTATCTTCTTATTAAATTAAACCAGTAAAAAGCATTGCTACAATAATTTAATCGTGGAGCTAGTTAATTTCTTTAAGTCAATTTTATTTACTTCCTTTAATCCATTGCTATTAAATATCTTGAATAATTTTTTTAATAAGTTTTAATATTGAAAGTTCAAGAACCACAAATATTATTTTAAGTTGGAAAAATGTAAATTCTATAAAAAAAAACAAAAAACAAATTTAAACCTAGGATAAATAAAAAACAAAATCTTTAGCACCGCTTATTGATAAGTAAGTAAGAACTAGAGAAACTACATCCTTTTTAAAATATTTAGAAGCTCATTTTATTTTAGTTATAAATAAAACACTTACCTACCTATTTAAAAAAATTTAAAATAACCATTTTAAATACTTATCATGATAAAAAATATCAAAAATTTCAAAGAATAATTTTTAAATATAAACCATTTATTTTATTCTATATAACTTATAAATATTTTTATAATCTAATTTTTCTTCTTGTTAATAATTTCTACTAAATCGTATGGTTTAACTTTTACTAAGGAGTTTTCTGGAATTGAGCTAGTAATAAAAGCATTACTACCAATAATGGAATCGTGTCCAATTATAGTGTTACCTCCAAAAATAGATGCTCCACTATAGATAGTTACATTATCTTCAATTGTTGGATGTCTTTTAGTACCTTTTAAAGCATGTCCTTCTTTCAAAGATAAAGCGCCAAGAGTTACTCCTTGATAAATTTTAACATTATTTCCAATGACACAGGTTTCACCAATTACAATCCCAGTTCCATGATCAATAAAGAAATATTCACCAATCTTTGCTCCAGGATTAATATCAATTCCAGTTCTAGAATGAGCATATTCACTTATTACTCGACTTACAAATTTCATATCCATATTGTAAAGAATATGAGCAATTCGATAAGCACTTATTGCAATAAATCCAGGATAAGCCAAAACAATTTCTACATAACTATTAGAAGCAGGATCTCCATCATACATCGCTTTAATATCTTTAAGTAAAGTTTCTCTTAAACTATCAAAATGTTGAAAAAAGTCTTCAAAACTCAACTTTTTTTCTTGATTTTTAGAAAATTTATTAAAATTATTAATCGCTGATTCTAAGATATTTTCAACATTTTCTTTATTAATTGAAGAGTGATAATAGTCGTAAAATAAAAGTTCTCTAATTTCTTTATAAAACTCAATAATCCCTCTACGAGATATATTAACTAAGGGACTACACTCGCAATTTTTAATAGTACTAATTACTTTATCAACTTCTTTATTCATATAAACCTTCTACACTTAAATATCTTTCCCCATTATCTGGTAAAACTATAACTATATTTTTATTTTTGTATTTCTTTTTATCTAAATTTACTGCCGCACACAAAGTCGCTCCACTAGAGATACCACTAAATATACCTTCAGTTAAAGCTAATTCATTTGTGAAAAAATAAGCATCGTCGTCACTAACATCAACAAATTTATCTACTAATGTTTTATCAAGTAATCCTGGAATAAAGTTAGCTCCAATCCCTTGAATTTTATGAGGCCCTACCTTATTTTTAGTAAGTAAAGGGGAGCTTTCAGGTTCTACACCTAATATTTCAATATTTTTATTTACTTCTTTAAAGCGTCTAGCTGAACCTATTAATGTACCACCAGTACCAAAACTTGCAATAAATACATCTAATTTATTATCTAAAGCGTTTAAGATTTCTATACTTGTCGTCTCATAATGCGCTAAAGCGTTATATTTATTATCAAATTGTGATGGTACATAAGAATTAGGTGTTTCTTTAGCTAATTTATTAGCTTCATCAATGCTTCCTTTCATACCTAATTCTTTTTTAGTTAAGACTACTTTAGCCCCTAAGGCTTTCATCATCTTTACTCTTTCAATGGAACTACTTTCAGGCATAAAAATATATAACTTCAAATTTAAATACGAACAAACCATCGCTAAGCCAATCCCTGTATTACCACTAGTAGGTTCAATAATTAAAGTATCTTTATTAATTTTTCCTTCTTTTAAAGCTTCTTTAATCATGTAGTAACTGGCTCGATCTTTAACACTACCACTAGGATTAAATCTTTCAACCTTAGCAAATAAATTAAAGGTTAAATCATATTTTTTCATTATTTTATTGAGTTTAACTAAAGGGGTATTCCCAATAGTTTCTAATATATTTTCTTTATAATTCATACTTACCTCTCTTCCTATATATTTAAATTTAATAAATTCATTTTTATTAAATGTTTACAACTTCTAATAAAAAACTAACTGGTCTAAATCCATCATTACAGCTAACTAAAGCACTTTTATCATCTTTCATCCATGAGTGATAAATATTACTTCCACCACTAAGTAAAGACATAATAAAAGGGTATAAAGAGATATAAGCACTAACGCACATTCCTTTAGGTATCTCATCATAATCTTTAACTATAAAAGTATCTCCAATATTTAATGAACAAGGATTCTCTATTTTATTTTCATATTTAGAAATTAGATCTAAATGATTTACTTTTTTAATTACATTTATCTTAATAGCTTTCATTTTAATTCCTTTAAATAGTTATATAAATCAGACATATTTCCTTTATTAAATTTGGATATATCTAAATTACTAATATTTTTTAAATAATCAGTAACTAAAAACGTCGAAACATTAAGTTTAGTTATACACATATCTTCATTAACATCATTACCAACCATTAATGTTTCATTAGGATCAAAATTAAATTTATTTAATATATACTCATAATATTTAATATTAGGTTTAGAGTAATAAGAATTATCATAAGTTGTAATAAATAAAAAATCACTTGGGTTTAGTTTTGCCCATTTAATACGATTATAGGTAGCAATTTTAGGAAATATTGGATTAGTTGCTAGTACTATATTATATTTTTTATCTAAGCATAACTTAATTACATCTTTACTAATTGGATTAGCTGGACAATATAATTTACCATTATTAAATTCATTATCATAATATTTATCTAATATATTATCTAGTTTTAAAATGTCTAAACCATAGACACTAACTAAATGATTCCAAAAAACTTCTTTATTTAATTTAGTTCCATCGTTATTTACAACTAATTCAGTTCCAATAATTATATTGTTAATAAATTCTTTATAGTCATAACCTAATTTATAAACAAATTCATCTAAGCTAGTTAAATAGAATTTAGTAAACTCTTTTTCTTTCATTGGAAGTAAAGTTCCATCTAAATCAAATAAAACATTTTTAATCATAATGTCTATTTTAATTAAATTAGAAAAAGTGTTCAATAATTAGTAATTTAATGAAATTGTGTATATATTTAAATTTAAAATTATTGTTTTATTTTTCTATAAAGAAATAAAAAATTAATTTTCTTATAGAACTAAATAATAAAGTTGTTCTACTTAAAGTTAAGATAGTAAAAAACTTATCTATTGATTTGCATGACAATGTTTTAAAAAAAGAAATTAGTTGATTCCGATGAAATTTATTCATCAGTTATTTAATTTTTACTTTGGTTATCTAAAAATTCAACATTTGCTTCCAAGCTGAGATTTTAAAATAAGATATCTAAATTATTTAAGTTGCTATTAAAACTGCTCTTTAATTTAGAACTTACTCTATTAAAATCAATTAGAGCATAGGAGCGATAATTTTCTTTTCCAAATTTTTGAGTAATTGTTGTTTTTCCAACACGCCTTGCACCTTCTATTAATAAAGCTGTCTTTCCTTTAGACTCTTCTTTCCATTTAACTAGTTTATCGTAGATTTTTCTTTTTAGTTCCATATTTTTTTTATAGAATTCACCAGTATTAATAAAAAATTTTTTAAATAAATTTTACAAAATAAGCAAAGTGTAATACTAAAGAATTCTACAAAATAAACAAAGTATCAAAGTCTAAAATTTTACAAAATAAGCAAAAGTAAAAATTACTAGATTTAAGATAAAACTATTAAAAATATCCATTCTTTATTAAAATATTGTTGAGGTAAATTTTAATGAAAATAG
>JADIMY010000046.1 GCA_017694345.1 Candidatus Onthovivens merdipullorum
TACTAATACTAAATCTTTATCCATAACAAAAATTATAAATTTATAATAGTTTAAAAACAACAATATAAAAATGATATTTAATAAAAACTATGCAAATCGCGAATATTTTTTTAAAAATTAATGAAATTTAATAAAAATTCTTAATTCAAAGAAACGAATTTCTTAATTAAAAACTTATATAAAACTTGTTCTAAAAATCTGTTTATATTTCTTATTATTTTTATTAAAAATATAAATAAAAAATGTTATAATCTTAACGAAAGTTGTTAAGACAACAATTAGGAGGAAAAAAATGGCAAAACAATATGTTTACCTCTTCAAAGATGCTTATGGTTTAGGAAAAGAGCTTCTTGGAGGAAAAGGTGCAGGACTTGCTGAAATGACTCATATTGGTGTTCCTATTCCACAAGGATTCACTATTACAACTGAAGCTTGCACACTTTATTATCAAAGTGGAAAAACAATGCCAGAATATTTAGTTGAACAAATCGATGCTGGTATTAAAGAAGTTGAAAAAGAAACTAAAAAATCATTCGGTGGAAAAAATGGTAAAACTCCATTACTTGTCTCTGTTCGTAGTGGTGCTAGAGTTTCTATGCCAGGTATGATGGATACCATCTTAAACCTTGGTTTAAATGATACCACTGTTGAATTACTTGCAGGTGCAAATAAAGAAAACGAAAGATTTGCTTATGATAGCTATCGTAGATTTATCTTAATGTTCACAAACATTGCTAAAGGTCATCCAAGAACCGATATGGATAGAATGTTAGATGAAATTAAAGAAAAAAGAGGCTATAAATTAGATTCAGAAGTCACCGCTGAAGAATTAAAAGAATTGGTTAAAAAATATAAAGAATATTATAGAAAAACATTTGGCGAAGATTTCCCAACTGATCCATATATTCAATTACATGAAGCAGTAACTGCTGTTTTTAGAAGCTGGGATAATGATAGAGCAAACGTCTATCGTAGAATGAATGGTATTCCATATGAATGGGGTACTGCTGTCAATGTTCAATCAATGGTTTTCGGTAACTTAAATGAACAAAGTGGAACTGGTGTTGCTTTCTCTCGTGACCCATCAACCGGTAAAAACGAAATCTATGCAGAATTCTTACCAAATGCTCAAGGTGAAGATGTTGTTGCTGGTATAAGAACTCCATTACATATCTCTGAACTTGAAAAGAGAATGCCAGAAGTTTATAAACAATTTGTAAAGACCATCAAAATGATGGAACAACATTATAAAGATATGCAAGATATGGAATATACTGTCGAAGATGGTAAACTCTATTTCTTACAAACTCGTAATGGTAAAAGAACCGCTGCTGCTAGCTTACAAATCGCTTGGGATTTATGTGATGAAGGCTTAATTACTGAAGAAGAAGCTGTTTTAAGAGTTGAACCAAAATTACTTGATTCATTATTACACCCTACTTTTGATGTTAAAACATTAAAAGCAAATAAACCAATTGCTGTAGGTAACCCTGCTTCTCCAGGTGCTGGTGTTGGTCATCTTTCATTTAACGCTAAAGATGCTGAAGAAAGACATGCTAAAGGAGAAAAAGTTGTCTTAGTTAGAGCTGAAACATCTCCAGAAGATATTGAAGGCATGGTTGCTGCTCAAGGTATCTTAACAATGCGTGGTGGTATGACTTCTCACGCTGCAGTTGTCGCTCGTGGTATGGGTAAATGTTGTATTACCGGTTGTAGTGATGCAATTGTTGATGAAGAAAATAAAACTTTAACTATCAAAGGCAAAGTTTATACTGAAAAAGATACTATTTCTTTATATGGATCAACCGGTGAAGTTTTTGAAGGTGCTTTACCATTAGTTGATGCTGATTTAGGTGGCAATTTCGGTAGATTAATGAAAGCCGCTGATAAATATAGAAGATTACATATTAGAACAAATGCTGATACTCCTAGAGATGCTAAACAAGCTGCTAAATTTGGAGCTGAAGGTATTGGATTATGTAGAACTGAACATATGTTCTTCGATAAAGATAGAATCTTCCATATGAGAAAGATGATTCTTAGTGATAGTGTTGAAGTTAGAGAAAAAGCACTTGCTGAACTACTTCCATATCAAAGAGATGATTTCTATGGCTTATATATGGCTATGGGAGATCACGATAGAATCGAAGTTAATGTTAGATTATTAGATCCACCTCTACATGAATTCTTACCACAAGAAGAAGATAAGATTGAAGAACTTGCAAAAGCTTTAAATATTACAGTTCAACAAGTTAAAGATCGTATCAACTACTTACATGAATTCAACCCAATGATGGGTCATAGAGGTTGTAGACTTGATGTTTCTTATCCTGAAATCGGAAGAATGCAAACTAGAGCTATTATTGAAGCTGCTTTAAAAGCTAGTAAAGATTTAGGAAAAGAAATTGAACCTGAAATCATGATTCCATTAACCTTAGATGTTAAAGAATTCAAGTTTGTTAAAAAGATTATTGTTGATGAAGTTGAAAAAGTTTTAGCTGAAAATCATGCTAAGATGAAATACCATGTTGGAACTATGATTGAAATTCCACGTGCTGCTTTATTAAGTAGTGAAATTGGTAAAGAAGCTGAATTCTATAGTTTTGGAACTAACGACTTAACTCAAATGACATTTGGATTTAGCCGTGATGATGCTACTAAATTCCTACCAGACTACTATAAGAATAAGATTTTAGAAGAAGATCCATTCCAAACTGTTGACCAAAAAGGTGTCGGTAAATTAATTAAGATGGCTGTAAGTGATGGAAAAGAAGCTAATCCAAAATTAATGTGCGGTGTTTGTGGTGAACATGGTGGTGATCCAAAATCTATCGAATTCTTTAATAGAGTTGGTTTAGATTATGTATCTTGCTCTCCATATAGAGTACCAATCGCTAGACTTGCAGCAGCTCAAGCCGAAATCTTATTACAAAGAGAAAAGAAAGCTGCTAAGTAATAGTTTAATTAGAAAAATTAAAAAGACCTCGACCTCAAGTTGAGGTCTTTTATTTTACTTTGAAAATAAATAATAACAAAAACTTGTTTTTATTAAAAAATAAAATTTTAATGGAGTTTTAAAGGCTTTTTAATAAAAATCAATACAAAAATGTAGTTAGTTCTACTTCGTAACCGAGTTTAAAATATTTTTCTTCGATGTGTTTAGCAAGTCTTTTTTCTTTAGTTAAACAAAAAATTGCACTCCCTGCTCCAGTCATTGAAACAAAGTCAAATCCTTCTTTATCAAGATTTTCTTTTAATATTTTGAGTTCTGGAAGCAAAGAAAAAGCTGGTATTTCCAAAGCATTAATACATTCATTAGATAAAACTTCTTCATCGGTCACAAAATCATTTAATACTTTTTCAAGATTACAATGTTCTAAAGTAAATTTATCACTTTCCCTAAAAACTTCTTCAGTTGATAGACCTGCTTTAGGTTTAATTATCAATACATAGTCATCTCTAGAATGCTCAAAAAATTCTACATTTTCACCTTTTGAAGTTACTATTGCTGGTTTATCAAATATTGAAAAAGGAACATCTGATCCAATTTCAATAGCAATTTCTTTTAATTCTTCTTCGTTAACATGTAATTTAAATAATTTTATAATTCCTCGGATAGTTGCTGCTGCATCAGCACTTCCTCCGCCTAGTCCGCTTTGAACAAAAATATTTTTATGTATCTCGATACTTAATTTTCTATCAAATTGATATCTTTTTCTCATCACATCGATTGCTTTATGACATAAATTATATTTAGTTATTTTTAAAGAATATTCATCGCAAGTTACAAAATCATCACTTGATGTAAACGGTAATAAAGAAATATCCAATGTATCATGTAATTCTAGAGGTAGCATAATTGTTTCTAAATTATGGTAGCCGTCACTTCTTTTATCTAGAACATTTAAGCCTAAATTAATTTTGGCATGCGCTTTTTCAATCATAATATCAATATTATATTTTATTATTTTTCACTTTCAATATGTTTTCAGTGATATTTAAAAAATCTTTAAGATTTAAATCTTCTGCTCTAATATTTTGATTAATATTAGAAACTTTTAAAATCTCATTAACATCAATAATATTAGAAAAATGCTTTAAATTATTAAAAATCGTTTTTCTTCTATTTAAGAAACAGCAATTTAAGACTTTTTTTAATTCTAAAAATAAATTGTTATCGATTTTCTTTTTACTTATTTTAAAAACTAAAGAATCAACTTTTGGAATTGGGAAGAAATTGTTTTTATTAACATTGAGTATTTTTTCCAAATTAAATGCGTATTCCAATAAAAAGTTTAATGGTCTAATATCCTTTTTATCTTTTGTTGTTATTCTTTGGTAAAATTCTTTTTGAACCATAAATACACCAATTTCCAAATTAGTAAAATTAGAAATTACATAATCTAATATATCGGTCGAGATGTAATAAGGTAAATTACCACAAATTTTATTAAATTCAAAATCTTTGAACTTGAGAATATTATTTTTTACAATGTTAAGGTTTGTATTTTTAAAAGACAGTCCTAAATGTCGCACAAATTTCTCATCATACTCAACTGCGACAAATTTATTAGTTTTATTAATAAGAAATTCGGTTAAACTTCCTAAACCAGGCCCAATTTCTAATAAACTATCATCTTTTTGTAAACTTAATGAATTAGCGATTTCTTTAGTAATATCTTCATTTAAAAGAAAATTTTGTCCGAGTTCTTTTTTTGCATGCGAATTAACTAATAAAAAATAATCTTTTATTTCTTGTTCACTTAACATTTTTAAGCATCTCCTCTAATTTTTGTTTATTAATGCCAAGTAGTTGTAATTTTTTTAAAAGTTGTTTGCTATTTGAATAACCTAAAAAATATTGATCAGTAAATTCATCTCTTAATTCCTTAGAATTAAAACCAGCAAGTTTTAATGCATATAAATCGTTCATTTCTAAATTAGATGAAGTTATATTTTCGTTATTAAAATTTTTTATTTCTTTTAAAGAGTTTAAAACTTCTTCAATAGTAGATTCTGCAACACCAACTTTATGATTTTTAATAGAATATTTTTTTCTAATGTAAGCATTATATATATTCTTTGAATTTAAAGATTCATTCAATGTATTTCTTATTTTCATCCCTGGATAATCAGGGTCAGTAAGTATAATTATTTTATTATTTTTCGTGTATTTTTTTAAAAAAACAATATCATCTTTAGACAAAGCAGAACCATTAACTGAATAGAATTTAGCATCAATAAAAGTAGATAAAAAATTAATATCACTTTTTCCTTCAACAACAATTAAAGCATCAATTTTATATTTCATATTTTTTCACGTGAAAAATTTCTAATGAATTGTTATATGTTACTTCTTCTAATTTACTTTGTTCGATGTTTAATAAATTAGATGCATATTTTACTGTTTCATAAATATATTCAGGTAAATTTACTTTACCTCTATAAGGAGTTGGAGCTAAATAAGGTGCATCAGTTTCAAAAACTATATCCTTTAAAGAAATTCCTTTAAGAACTTCTTTAACTTTTAAGCTGTTTTTAAAAGTTAAAACTCCTCCAAAAGCAATTTTATATCCTAATTTAATAAATTCTTTAGCAAGTTCAAGAGATCCGCTATAGCAATGCATTACACCAGTTTTATTGCATTTATGATCTTTTAATATATCTAAGCAATCTTGAAGTGCGTCTCTAGCGTGAATTGAAACAGGAAGATTTAGTTCATTAGCTAATTCAATTTGCTTGATAAACATTTCTTTTTGTTTAACTTTTATTTGTTCATCTTTTTCCCAATAGTAATCTAAGCCTATTTCTCCAACAGCTATTATTTTAGTAGAAGTAGTCATTAATGATTTTAATTTACTGATAGAACTTTCATCCCATTTTTTGTGTTCTGTAGGAATAAAACCAATAGTTGCATAAACATTATCATATTTATTTGCAATTTCTATTGCTTCTATAGAGCTTTCTAAATCAAAACTAACACAATTAAATAAATTAATTCCTTTTAGTGAAGCATTTTTAAGTAAATCAGATAAATTATCTTTATAAACTTCTGAGTTTAAATGAATATGTGTATCGAAAATCATATTATTTACCTAAGCAAAAGCGAGAAAAAATTTCTTTCGCCATATCAAAATCATAATCTTCGCCAGTTATACTTAATATTTTTAAATATGCTCTTTTGATATGCTCAGTAACAATATCAATAGAAGTATTGTCTTTACTTAAACTTAAAGCAACATTTAATTCTTCTTTTGCATTCTTTAATAAGCCTATTTCTCTTTCATTAGCTAAAGAAGGGTTAGAAAAATTTTCATTAGTTAAACCTAATAATTCCATTATTTTATTAGTTAAAGGAGAAACTTCTTTATTTAAAGCACTTATGTAAATTGCCTCGTCTTTTTTATTATAATTTTGTTTATCCATCTTGTTATAAACAATAATTCTTTTTTTATTTTTAGTTAAATTGAGTATTTCTTTATCTTCTTCATCAAAATTTTCATTATCAAATAAAGCAATTACAATATCTGCTTTATTAATAACATCTTTTGATTTATTTATCCCGATATTTTCTATTTCGTTATTAGTTTCTCTAATTCCAGCAGTGTCGTATAAATTTATAATAATACCATTTAGATTAATTTTGCCTTCTACAACATCTCTAGTCGTTCCTTTAATATTCGTAACAATAGCCTTATCTTCATTAATTAATGCATTTAATAATGAAGATTTACCAACATTAGGTTTTCCGACTAAAGCAATATTTATACCATCTTTTATAATCTTTCCCTTTTCTCCGTTTTCAATTAAAATATCTATTTTTTTAATTAAAACCTTGCAAATCTCAGTTATTTTTACTAAATCTATATCAATTATATCTGTATATTCACTATAATCTATATTAGCTTCTATATTAGCAAGTAAGTCTCCTAATTCTTTTTTTAAAGGAAAAATTAGTTTAGAAGTTTTACCTAAAAGAGCATTCATTGAAATATTCTTACTTTCTTCGGTTTCTGCGTTTATTAAATCATTAATGTTTTCAGCTTGAATTAAATCAAGTTTACCATTTAAATAAGCTCTAGAAGAATATTCGCCTCTTTCAGCCATTCTCGCTCCAAAAGAAAGTGCTAAAGATATAATTTTATTAAAAATTAAAGGAGATCCATGACTAATAATTTCAATGCTATTTTCTCCAGTAAAAGAAGAAGGAGCTTTATATAAAAGTAAAACTACTTCATCAACAACGATATCTTTATCTTTTATAAAACCATGAATGATCGAATTTTTATCATATTTAGTTAAATCTTTAGAAAAAAAGTTAGAAACAATAGTGAAACAATCTTCACCACTAAATCTAACTATTCCTAAAGCACTTCTTAAGGGAGGAGTTGCTAAAGCAACAATTGTATCTAGCATTATTCTCCTTCTTTAGGTGTGTCTATTACTTGATTATCAATTTCTTCATTAACTTCGATAGAAGTTTCCTCACTATTACTATTTATATTATTAGTAGGAGTGTTTTTTCCAACATATCTAATAACAATTGCTCTATCTTTACCATCACCAATAGATTCAGTTTTAATATTTCTAAAACTTCCTAAAGCATTGTGAACTTTCTTTCTTTCATCTGGTGTCATTGGATCAAGCTTTGCATCGATATGAGTTCTACAAACTTCTTTAGCCATTTTTTTAGCAATAGAAATAACTCTGCGATACTTTCTATCTTTATAATCACTAATATCGAGTAAAATTCGTAATTTTTTCTTAAATTTAGAATTAACAGCTAATTTAACAAGTTCATTTAAAGATTGTAAAGTAAAACCATTTTTACCAATAAGTAATGAATTTTTATTAGTTTCGATTAAAATTTTTGCGACACCATCACGATAAAATGTTTGTAAAGAAACTTCTAAACCTAAAGCACCAATTACATCTTTAATATAATTTTCGGCATATTCAATCATATCTGCAACTTCATAGACGATAATAGTTGCCTTTTTAGAAAACAGACCTTTCTTTTCTTCTTCTATTTCATAGCAAAGTTCTTCGACTGGTGTTTCTAATTCGTTAGAAGCAATATTTAAAGCTTCTTCGACAGTTTTACTAGTAAATTCTTTCATATCTATATTTTCTCCTTATTATTTTTCTTTCTTTTTAAACAAATCTTTAAAACTTTTTTTCTTTTTAGTTGCATCAATTACCTTATTGTTAGGAGTTAAACCACCTTTATGTTTAACCATAATAAAGTGCATAATTGTAGTTTGAATCATTGAGAATAAAGCTCCAGCTAACCAATAAACACCCATAGCAGCAGGAAGAGTAAAGCCCATAATTATAATAAACGCAGTCATGACCCATGAAACAATTTTCATTTGTTTTTGGGAACTATTAGCTGCTGGATTTTTATGCATTTTAGGAATATTTTTCATTCTAGCTTTACTTAACCATTGAGGTAAAAGCATCGATACAATCTGGCATCCAGACATTAATATAATTAAAACTAACGCAGTCCAACATTCTGCACCAGGCCAATTAGACCAAGTAAATAAAACATTAGAAATAGTATCACTAAGTCTTAAACCAAGTACGGCATCAACTGATAAACTTGCCGCTCCACGCATAGCATTCCAAACAGCGATAAATATTGGGAATTGGAAAATTAATACAATTAGTGAACTAAATGGATGAACTTTATATCTTTTATATAGGTTCATTTGAGCTTGGGCTAATCTTTGTTTTTCGTATTCGTTAGTATTACTATTTGGATATTTTTCTTGAAGTTTTGCAATTTCTGGTTGTAAATATTGCATTTTTTGTTGAGATAAAGTTGATCTAAATGAAAGAAGCATGAAAATACCTCTAACAATTAAAGTAACAAGTAAAACACTTCCTATTTGTCCCCAACCATTCATTCCAAAGGCGTGAGAAAAATATTCAACCATATATGAAATAGGATAAACAAGTAATCCTTCTAAGAAGCCGTGTTCCCAAGCTTCACCCCAACTAGATTTATCGGTAATTAAAATTGTATCTGTTAAAGGATCATCATTTATATGACCATAGAATCCTTCACTAATAGTGATACAACTATTCAAATTAACAAGTTGTGAATCTAAAGTATTTCTATACAAAGATAAATAATCTGAAGTCATATTATAGCCATAGCCAAAACTAGTTTCTTCATATATTTCATCATTCCATTTAATGATCTTTTCCCAATAATTTCCATCTTCCATATTAACAGCATGTTGGGTATCTTTACTTACATATTTATAACGACCATATCGGGAAAATAAAGAATTATTCTTACCTAAAATTTCTTTAGTTTGACCGTCTTCAAATGTATAAGTTCCTCCACTTAACATAACATCAACTTTTTCTTCAGTTTCATTTAATAAATAGTCATCATAAACATCATTAGGATAACCATAAAATAGCTCATAAGTTGAGCTATATTTATCATTAATAGAGGCTAAGTAGTTATCTTCATTAGCTTTAAAATACATTTCTTCAACAACTTTATTATCAAAAGCATTCCAGAAAGTATCAATAGGAGTAGTTAATAAATTAGTAGAAGCATTATTATTTATTCCTAAAACATAAGAATTCATACTAAATATAATTTCTTTTGGTTCAAAACTAATTTCAGCTGTATTTTCTTCATCAGTATTTGCTACATAATAAGTATAGGTTCCTGATGTTATATAATATAAACTACCTTTTAAATTAGGAGTTATGCTAGAAAAAATAGTACTATCGTTAACACTTTCAATAATGTCATAATTAGAAGCATTTTCTTCATAAATATCAATATCATCAAGCTTTAATTCATTAATATTATCTAAAGTTAAGATACTATTTTCGCTATTTGAATAGTAAATATTAGTTGTATCATCTTCACTAATATTTTCATGTCTTTTAATCGCATTTAAAATATAGCTAGCGGCACTATCTTCACTTTCAAAAAATAAAGTATTAATAGGATCATAAGCATAACGATAAGAAGCACTATCTAAAGCACTACAAAAACTATTACAACTTGTTAAAATAAATGCACCGATTAAAAATACACCTATATAACTAAGAATTCTTTTTAATTTATTTTTTTTCATTAGATACTCCTATAATGGAATTAATTAATTTAGATAGCATACTTTTTACTTCAATAAAATTAGTAGGGTCATATCTTCTATCGATAATTACAATTAAATCATAAGCTAAATTATAATCTAATAATTCATCAAGTATATTTCTAACTTGTCTTTTTATTTTATTTCTTCTAACAGCAATGCCATTTCTTTTCTTACTAACTAAAATTCCAATTCGTGTTTTATTTAATTCGTTTTTTCTAAAATAAATACTGAAATATTCGTTTCTTTTAAAATGTCTTAAATCTAAAATCTCTTTAAATTCTCTATATTTTTTAATCGTATTTATTTTTTTCATTAAAAATTAAGCAACTAAGACTTTTCTACCTTTTGCTCTTCTTCTTGCTAAAACTTTTCTACCATTAGGAGTTGCCATTCTTGCTCTAAATCCGCTAACTCTATTGTGATGTAATTTACTTGGTTGGTAAGTTCTTTTCATTTTAAAAATTCCTCCTAAATAAGTAAAATGATTATATATGTATTTATACATATATGTCAAACAAAACCATAATAAAAGAAGTATATGCTAATTTTAGTTTTCCACATACTTTTACACTTTCCACATATAGTGGATTTAATAAATATGAAAATGTGGAAAAGTTAAAAATATACCGATCGTATTGCACTAATTATGTAATTTATATACTGTGTAAAAGTGGAAAACTTTTATTTTTTCCACATTTTTAAAACTTTATGTGGAAAACTTTCCACATTTATCCACAATTTAAAGATGTGGAAAACTTCTTTTTAAGACTAAATCGTATTAATTTTAATTACTAATGTGGAAAACTTAAAAAGTTCTTTTTTAGTAAAATTATTATGTTAAAATATTTATGCTATGGCGCAAAAAATTGATGAATATATTACCCTTTGGACACGAGTTCTTGAAAAAATTAATGCTTCTTTAGATAAAAAAATTTACGACGCATTTTTTAAAGATACTTATATACATTCAATTGAAGGAAAGATGATTTATGTATCTTGTCCTAGTGAAATGAGTGCAAGTTATATAAGTATGAAATATGCTAATCAAATTACTGAAATAGTTAATGAAATTACTGAAAGTGATTATAAATTAGAATTTAAAAAAGAAAGTGATTTTTTAACATTTTTTAAAGATGAAGAAGCAAATAAAAAACCTAAGTTTTTTGCAAATATCTATCTAAAACCTGAATTAAATTTTGATAATTTTGTTGTTGGACCTACTAATAGTGAGGCACAAGCTGCTAGCTTAATCGTCGCTAATTCACCCGGTCAATTGTATAATCCACTATTTTTATATAGTCAATCAGGATTAGGAAAAACTCATTTATTAAATGCTATCGGAAATTATATAAACGAAAAGGAACCTATTAAAAAAGTTCTTTATTGCACATCTCAAAATTTCATAGATGAATATATAAATTATGTGCGAAGCGAAAAAACTGAAGATAATTTAAAGCAATATATTAATTCTTTTGATGTCCTACTTGTTGATGATATCCAATTACTTCAAAATAAAACTAAAACTGAAGAATTTTTCTTCTCAATTTTTGAAACACTAACGAGATTTAATAAACAAATAGTTTTAACTTGTGATCGTTTGCCTGATGAACTTGATGGATTAGATCAAAGACTTGTTACACGATTTATGAAAGGCTTAACGATTTCAATAAAACCACCAACTAAAGAATTATGTGAACAAATCCTTACTAAAAAAATTGAAAATTCGCAACTTTCTATAGATTTTTTTGATAAAGATGTCTTAAGTTTTGTCGCTGATGAGTTTAAAACTTCAATTAGAAATCTTGAAGGAGCGTTAAATCGTCTTATTTTCTATTCTTCAATTAATAATTTAAATCATATTAATATGGATGTTGCTAACGATGCTTTAGCATCTTTGATTGATACAAAAAAGACTAAATCTAAATTAAGTGCACAAAAGATACTTAATTGTGTTGCTTCTTTTTATAACCTTTCAGTATCTCAAATTACTTCAACTTTAAGACTTAGTCAAATTGCTATTGCTAGGCATATTGCAATTTATTTAATGAGAACAATGCTTAATTTATCTTATACTCAAATCGCTGAAATTTTTAATAGAAAAGATCATACAACCATCATGCATAGCTGTAAAAAAATCGAAGATATGCTAAAAAGTGATCCGGATTTTCCACAAGTTATCCACAGAATAAAAAAGAAATTAAATTCGAAGGGGTCATAATAATTTTGATTTTAAAAAGAGTTTTCCACAATTTCCACAGTGTTTATTATAATTATAAATAAAGTATATTATTATTTAATTATCAAAAGAGGTATTAAAAATGAAATTCATAGCTAAAAAAGAAGAATTATCAAAAGTCTTAAATAATGTTGTTAAAATAATTCCTAGTAAGGGAAATGATAATACTTTACCTTATTTAAAAATTGATCTAACTAGTGATGGATTATTCTTTACAGGAACTAATGGGGAAATTTCTATTATTTCAAAAATGCCTATAGTTTTAGATGATACTCAAATAATTAGAGACATCGTCAATGGTTCAACTTTAGTTAATGCTAATTTATTTAATGAAATTGTTAAAAGAATTGATGGAGACGAACTTAGTTTTGAATTAATCGATCAATCAATTGCTAAAATTCAAAATGAAACAAGTGATTTTAAATTAAACGCTTTAAATCCTGATGAATATCGTGATTTAGATTTTTCTAAAAAAGGAATTAAATTAACTTTACTTTCTAAAAACTTCATAGAAGCGATAAATCAAGTTGCTTTTGCAGTTAGTGTTAAAGAAAACAATCGTCGATCCTTAACAGGCATCAATATTCAAAATATTCCTTCTAAGATTATTTTTACTGCAACTGATGGTGCTAGACTTGCTAGAAAAGAACTTTATATGGATATTTTAGAAAGTATTAACATTACTATTCCTGCAAAATGGGTTTTAGAGGTTATCAGAACGATTCAAACGGAAAACGCTATAGATATTTACTTAAACGAAAATAAAGCCTTATTTTGCTTAAATAACACTCTTATATCAATAAATTTAATTGCTGATTCTTTCCCTAATACTAAAAATATTATTCCTAAAAATTTCTTCTATACACTAACTGTTAATTCAAATGAATTAATTAATGCTATTGACCGTGTTTCTTTATTTGCTCCTGATGATAGAGCTAATATCGTTAAATTAACGATGAATAGCGGTGGAGTATCATTAAGCTCAGTTTCTCCAACTAATGGAAGTGGTGTTGAGACTATTAAATCTTTTAATTTTATTGGTGAAAGATTAGAAATTTCATTTAACGGAGAATTTGTTAAAAACGCAATTAGAGCATTAACTACTGAAGAAGTTTGTATGAATTTTTTAGGAGAAATGAAACCATTTACAATCACTAATCCAAGTGATGAAAGCGTAATCCAACTTATCACCCCAGTTCGTACTTATTAAGCTAATATTCGCTATAGAAAATAAACTTCCTTTAATATATAATATTAAAGGAGTTTTTTATGTTAAAAGAAAAATATCAGCCTGTTTCAATAAGTACCCCATATATAACACTTGGTCAACTTTTAAAGTATCTAAGTATTATTGATAATGGTAGTATGGCTAAATATTTTCTTAACGATAATGAAGTTTTTGTTAATGACTGCATTACTGTTAGTCGAGGTAAAAAACTTTATCCTGGAGATAAAATTAATATAAATAACTCTTTGTTTTTTGAAATAACTAAATAAATGTTTTTATCTTATTTAAAATTAATTAATTTTCGTAATTATAAATATTTAGAAGTTAATTTTAATAAAGGAATTAATTATATTTTAGGAGAAAACGCTAAAGGTAAAACTAATCTTGTAGAGGCGATTTATTTTTTATCAATTGCAAGAAGTTTTAAAACGAATAATATTAAAGAATTATTTAAGAAAAATAGTGATGATTTTTTTGTTAAAGGGATATTTAATTCAAATAGCGATTCTAATAATGAATTAGAAATCTATGCTAATAGTAAAGGTAAAAGAATTACTTTAAATAATAAAAAGATAGCGAAAACTAGTGAATTATCTAGATATATAAGCGCACTTGTTTTTACTCCAAACGATACTTTTTTATTAAAAGATTCTCCTAAAGATAGAAGATATTTTATGAATTTAAATATCTCTAAACTTTATAAAAATTATCCTTATTATTTAAATAATTACGAAAAACTTTTAAAAGAAAGGAATAGTATTCTAAAAGAAGAAAATATCGATTATTCCTTATTAAATGTAGTTACTAATGAATTAATTGATACTTCAAAAGAAATATATTCATATCGAAATAAATTCTTCGAACAAATTAACGATAAAATCAATTCTATCTATAAAGAATTAGATGAAAATAACAATAAAATTAGTGTTAAATATGAAAGTTTTATTAGTGATTTAGATAATTACAAAAATCTCGCTAATAAAATTTATAAAGATTCACTTAAAGAAGATATTCTAAAAAAAGTGACGACTAAAGGAATTCATAAAGAAGATTTCTCAATTTATTTAAACGAGAAAGATATTGGGATATACGGATCACAAGGTGAAAATCGTCTAATTAATTTATCTTTAATTCTTACTCCTTATTTCATCAATAATGAGTTTAACATTAAACCAATTGTAATTTTAGATGATGTTTTAAGTGAATTAGATATGCATCACGAAAGTAAATTAATTAATTTTTTAAATAATTTAGAACAAGTATTTATTACAGGAACAAAAGAAAATAATTTATTAAAAAATAATGTTTATTATGTTGATAATGACGATGTTTATAGGAGGTAGGTATTGTGATAGATGAAGAAAAAAACTTACTAGATAAAGAAGAAAATAGTGAAGAAGCAAGTGACAATTTCATTAGCGAAGAAGAAGGTTTTAATGAGCAAGAAAAAAACGTTGATGAAAATTTAAGTGATAGCATCATTAGTGATATCAATGAAAAAGAATTAGAAAAAGCTAAAGCTGACTATACTGGTAAAGATATCGTCGTTTTAGATGGACTTGAAGCGATTAGAAAAAGACCTGGTATGTATATCGGTAGTACTTCTAGTACTGGTTTACATCATCTAGTTTGGGAAATCGTTGATAATGGTATTGATGAAGCTCTTGCTGGTTATTGTAACAAGATTGATGTCACAATTGGAAAAGATAATACTATCACTGTAAAAGATAACGGACGTGGAATCCCTGTAGATATCGTTCAAAAAACTGGTAAAAGTGGTGTTGAAACTGTTTATACTGTTGTTCATGCTGGTGGTAAATTTGGCGGTGGAGGATATAAAGTTAGTGGTGGACTTCACGGCGTTGGTGCTAGTGTTGTCAACGCTTTATCAACTTTTGTTGAAGTTTATGTCCATCGTGATGGAAAAATTTATTACATAAGATTTGAAAATGGAGGTCACACTGTAGCTCCTTTAAAAGTGATTGGAGAATGTAGTGATCATGGTACAATTGTTACTTTTAAGCCAGATGCCTCTATTTTTAAAGAAACTACTGTCTATAACTATGAAACAATAAATAACCGCCTTAGACAAATGGCTTTCTTAAATAAGGGAGTTACGATTACTTTAAAAGATGAAAGAGTAGATCCTATTAGAGAAGTTAGCTATTGCTATGAAGGTGGAATTAAAGAATATGTTCAATTTTTAAATAGAGATAGTGAAAAATTATTTGACGACATTATATATTGTGATGGTGCTCAAGAATTTAACGAAAATGGTGTAAAAGAATTAATCTATGTCGAAACTGCAATGCAATATGTAAAAACATATAATGACAAAATTTATAGTTATTGTAATAATGTTTCTACAGGTGATGGTGGAATGCATGAAGATGGCTTTAATTTAGCTATAGTTCGTGTATTTAATAACTACGCTCGTAATGCAAAGTTTTTAAAAGATAGCGACAAAGAAAAGTTTACAATTGATGATTGTAAAGAAGGTTTAACTGCAATAATTAGTGTTAAACACCCTAATCCACAATATGAAGGTCAAACTAAAGGTAAATTAGGAAATCTTGAAGTTAAAAAATTAGTCAGTAATGTTGTTGGGGAAAAGCTAGAAAGATTTTTACTTGAAAATAAAGCTATTGCTTCTTTAATTATGGATAAAGTTAAAAAAGCTTATGAAGCTCGTCTTGCAGCTAGAGCAGCTAAAGATAAAATTCGCCGTAAAGATTCTTTAGAGCTCAACACTTTACCTGGTAAACTTGCAGATTGTTCAAGTAATAATCCCGAAGAATGTGAATTATTTATCGTTGAAGGAAACAGTGCTGGTGGAAGTGCCAAACAAGGTAGAGATAGTAAAACACAAGCAATTTTACCTTTAAGAGGTAAAATTTTAAATGTTCAAAAAGCTCAAATTCATCGTATATTTGATAACGCTGAAATTGGAAATATGATTTCAGCTATCGGTGCTGGATTTGGAGAAGATTTCGATATTTCTAAAATTAGATATCATAAAATTGTCATTATGACCGATGCTGATGTCGACGGAAGTCATATTAGAATCTTACTTTTAACATTCTTCCATAGATTTATGAAGCCTCTCATTGATCACGGCTATATCTATATCGCTCAACCTCCTTTATATAAAATTAGCTATCATGGTAAAGATTATTATTGCTATAGTGATGAACAACTTGAAGTTGTTAGAAAGACACTTGATTTAAAACCTGGTTATCCATATCAAAGATATAAAGGTTTAGGTGAAATGGATCCAGAACAACTTGAAGAAACAACAATGGATCCAACTAAAAGAAAAATGCTTCGAGTCACTGTAGATGATGCGATGAGTGCTGACCAAATCTTTAGTGATTTAATGGGTGAAGATGTTGCACCTCGTACGGAATTTATCGAGAAAAATGCAAAATTCGTCAAGAATTTAGATATATAATCTAAGGAGAAATATATGGCAGAAAATAACGAAAACTTAAAAAATAGTGAAGATCTAGAGGGTTTAAAGGAAGAAAACGCCTCTATTGAAGCTGGAATTGTATCTTCTTTAAGAGATACTGAAATTAGTGAAGAAGTCCAAAATAGTTTCTTAGATTATGCGATGAGTGTCATCGTATCTAGAGCCATTCCTGATGTTAGAGATGGTCTTAAACCTGTCCATAGAAGATGTATTTATGGAATGTATAAAGAAGGTTATTTACCTAATAAACCATTTGTAAAAAGTGCTCGTATTGTTGGTGATGTTATGGGAAAATATCACCCTCATGGCGATGCAGCAATTTATTCAACGATTGTTAGACTTGCACAACCTTTTTCTATGAGATATACATTAGCAAGTGGACATGGTAACTTCGGAAGTATGGATGGGGACGAAGCTGCTGCTATGCGTTACACTGAATGTCGACTTTCTAAAATTGCTCTAGAAATGGTAAAAGATATCGATTGCGATACAGTGGATTTTATACCAAATTATGATGGTTCATTAGAAGAGCCAAGTGTCTTGCCTTCAAAAATTCCAAATTTATTAATTAATGGTAGTGATGGTATTGCTGTTGGTATGGCAACTAAAATGCCACCTCATAATTTAAGCGAAGTAATCGATGGAATTATCGCTTACACCCAGAATAAAGATATTACTATAGAAGAATTAATGAAATACATTAAAGGACCTGATTTTCCTACTGGTGGAATAATTTATGGTCTAGGTGGAATAAGAGACGCTTATACTACTGGAAGAGGAACTTTTAGAGTTAGAGCTCGCTATGAAATAAAACAAAATAAAGATGGGCGTAGTAAAATCATAATCACTGAAATACCTTACCAAGTTAATAAAGCTGCAGTAGTTAAAAAAATTGGTGAACTCCATCGAGAAAAAGTAGTTGAAGGTATAACTAGTTTAAGAGACTTTTCAAAAAGTGATGTTCATATCGAAATCGAAGTCAAAAAAGATGTAAATGCTCAAGTTGTGATGAATAAATTATTTAAAAATACACAACTTGAAGTAAGTTATGGTGTTATTAATTTATGCATTGTTGATGGTGCTCCTAAAGTCTTATCTTTAAAAGATTTAATTAAATATTATTTTGAACATCAAGTAGATGTTTTAGTTAGAAAAACTAAATTTTTAAAAGCTCGTGATGAAGCTAGAATCCATATTATAGCTGGATTACTTTTAGTTCATGATAATATCGATGAAGTAGTAGAAATGGCAAAAACCTCGCAAAATACAACTATTTTTCAAGAAAGATTAATGGAAAGATTTGGTTTAAGCGAAGTTCAAGCTAAAGCTGTAGTCGATATGACACTTGGTAGACTAACTGGTTTAGAAACTCAAAAATTACAAGATGAGAAAGCTAAACTTGACGAAAATGTTAAAAGATACATCACAATTTTATCAAGTGAAGAAGAACAAACTAAAATAATTGTTGAAGAACTAACCACTGTTAAAAATAACTTTGGAGATGACCGTAGAACCTCAATTTCTAGTGAAGTTACTAATGTCGAAGACGAAGATTTAATCCCTGAAGAAGATATTGTGATTGCTTTAACTGAAAATGGTTATATTAAAAGAATGTCCACAAATGAATTTAGAACACAAAATCGTGGTGGAACAGGTGTTAAAGGAATGTCTATTAACGAAGGTGATGAAGTTAAATTAATGACTTATAGTTCAACTCATACCGATGTCTTATTTTTTACTAATTTTGGTAGAGTTTATCGTAAAAGAGGTCATGAAATCGTCGTTAGTTCTCGTCAAGGAAAAGGAATTCCTGTCGATAACTTTATAAATCTAGAGAAAAATGAAAAAGTTGTATCTTTATTAAGTGTTAATGATTATAAAGATCGCTATTTATTCTTAGCTACTAAAAAAGGCATTGTTAAAAAGACAAAACTTGAAGAATTTGAAAGAATAAATTGTAATGGAAAATATGCTATTTCTTTTAAAGAAGGTGACGAATTATTAGGCGCAAAAATTACTTATGGAGATGATCTAATTGCTTTAGCTACGACAAAAGGTATGATGTGTTTATTTAAAGAAGAAGATGTTAGATCAATAGGACGAACCGCAGCTGGAGTTAAAGGAATTAATACTAAAGGTTATGAAGTTATCGCTTTTGAAACTTCACATTATGGTAATAAAGTTTTAGTTGTTAGTGAAAAAGGATTAGGTAAATTATCACCTTTAGAAGATTATAGATTAACAAATAGAGGTGCATCTGGTGTTATCACTTTAAAAATTACTGAAAAAACCGGAAATCTTGTCGGGGCTAAGATAATTAAAGGCGATGAAGATTTAATAATTATGACAGATCATGGCACAACTATTAGAATTCCTACTTCTCAAATAAGTGAATTTGGGCGTAACTCTCAAGGTGTTAAAATTATTAATCTTAAAGAAAACGAAAAAATTTCAAGTTTAACAATTTTGCCTCACTCTGAAAGTAAGGATGAAAGTGTTACTACTAATGAATCTATAGAAGAAACAAATACGGAGGAAAATATCGATGATTGATGTAAATTTAATCTTAGAAAATAGAGAACATGTCGAAGAACTTTTAGAAAGAAAAAAATATCCAATCGATTTAAAACCACTAGTTGAAAAAATTAATGAAAAGAAAAAACTACTTCACGAAGTAGAAACTAATAAAGCTGAACAAAATAAACTTTCAAAATCAGTTCCACAAGTTAAAAAAGAAGGTGGCGATGTAACTTTAATTTTTAAAAAAGTTAAAGAATTAAGTAATGCTAATAAAGCTAATGAAGAAAAATTAGAAGTTTTAGAAAAAGAAATAAATGAAGTTTTATACGCTTTACCTAATTTACCAGATGAAGATTTACTTCCTGGAGGGAAAGAGAATAATAAACCTATTTATTACTATAAAGAAAAGCCTAATTTTTCTTTTAAGATTAAAAATCATGTTGAACTTGCTGAAAGTTTAGGATTAATTGATTATGAAAGAGCTGCAAAAATTTCAGGTCACGGTACTTGGATTTATACTGATTTAGGCGCTAGACTTGAATGGGCATTAATCAATTATTTTATCGATAATCATTTAAAAGATGGTTTTAGATTTATGTTACCTCCGCATATTTTAAATTACGAAAGTGGATTTACAGCTGGTCAATTTCCTAAATTTGAACAAGATGTCTTTGAACTTAGTGGATTTGATAATAAAAAATTCTTACTTCCAACAGCCGAAACAGCATTAGTTAATTTACATCGTAATGAGGTTTTATCAAGTGATGATTTACCTAAAAAATATTTCGCTTATACGCCTTGTTACCGTAAAGAGGCTGGGAGTTATCGCACTGAAGAAAGAGGAATGATTAGAGGTTATCAATTTAATAAAGTTGAAATGGTTGAATATACAAAAGATGATGATAGTGATCGTGCTTTTGAAGAATTATTAAATAAAGCTAAGAGGTTAATAGAAGGACTTGGACTTCACTATCGCATCTCTAAGCTTGCAGCTGCAGATTGTTCGCATTCAATGGCTAGAACTTATGATTTAGAAGTTTATTTACCTTCAATTGATATTTATAAAGAAGTTAGTAGTGTTTCTAACGCTAGAAGTTATCAAGCCCGTCGAGGAATGATTCGCTATAAAGATGAAAATGGCAAAATGCATTATTGTCACACTTTGAATGGAAGTGGACTTGCTACTAGTCGTGTTTTCCCAGCTATTTTAGAGCAATATCAAAATGAAGATGGGAGTGTAACTATTCCAGAAGTACTTAGACCTTATATGGGTGGACTTAGTGTCATTACCCCTAAAAAATAATTAATTAATAAATTAATTTAATGTATAATAAATGAGCCACTGCGAGAAGAAGTTTCGAACCAGGTCAGGATGGGAACATAGCAGCCTTAAGATTTATTCTTACTGTGCGGTGGTTTT
>JADIMY010000047.1 GCA_017694345.1 Candidatus Onthovivens merdipullorum
TACTTATACTGTGGATATAGCAAACCTTATTTTTGATATGATTCAAACTAAAAAATATGGTGTATATCATGCAACAAACGAAAATATATGTTCGTGGTATGAATTTTCAAAATTTATATTTAAAATGGCAAATATCTGTGAAACAGTTAATCCAGTATCAACTGAAAAATACTCTCAAAATGTAAAAAACTATGCAAATCGCCCATTAAATTCAAGATTATCTAAAAAAAGCTTAGTTGAAAACGGATTCAATTTATTGCCAACTTGGGAAGATGCCACAATAAGATTTTTAAAGGAATTTCTATGATTTTTTCTCTCTGTGTCTTATATAATTCAAACTTTAATAATAAACTTTTGGATTTAAGAAGTGATTTTAATGAGCTTATTATATTCGACAACTCCAATAAAACCGAATATTTATCTTATAACGAAAAAATTTGTAAAAAAAACAACATTAAATATATTACATTTAAAAAAAATTTAGGTTTATCATACGCTTATAATTATATAAGTAAAAATATATTGAAAAATGATGATTTTATTTTACTTTTAGATGCAGATACAAATATAGAATCAACATATTTAGAAATGGTTCATGATAGTATAATAAACGACCGCAAAGAAGTTTATATTCCAATCTCTATTGATAAAAAAACTATGCAAATTTCCTCACCACTTATAATAAATAAAAAGAGATTTAAATTAAAAAGATATATTTTTTGGAACGAAGAATCAGATAATGATTTTGACTATTTTATGGGTATAAATAATGGAACTGTAATCTCTTATCAAGCTTTAAAAGAGATTAATTTTTTTGATGAAAGAATAAAAGTTTATTTTACTGATTTATATCTTTTTACTTCCTTATATAGGAAAAATATTAAGACAAAAGTTATTAAATATAAAAATTATTGTGATTTCTCTTTTACAACTAATGATTGTGAATATCTTGTTAAGAGATTAAAGTTTCTAAAGATTGATGCTAAAGCTTATTATAAATGGAGATATGAAGACTGTAAGGTTTTTAAATATTTTTGGCGATTGCACTATTTATTTTATAAATATAAAAAGAGCATCGAATGTTCTAGGCAAACAAATTCAAAATATCGATATTTCTTTAAATTTTTCTTTTGCTAGTAAATTATGAAATTTTCTGTTTCTATTGTCCTATTTAATCCAGAATCAAAATATTTTGAATATTATAAACAATATTCTAAATATTTTGATTTTGTATATTTCATTGATAATTCTTCAGTTGTAAATGAAGATTTAGAAAAAGATTTAAAAGTTAATAAAAATGTTAAATTTATATCTAATAGCAAAAATTTAGGTATTGCTAAAGCTTTAAATATCGCTTTAGATTTAGCTAAAAAAGACGCGGCTGATTTTTTATTAACAATGGATCAGGACTCGATTTTTCCTTTTCATGATTTAGAAAAAATTAAAAGTGTATTAATTAAAAAAGCTAATGAAAAAATTGGAATTATTGGTTTAAATATAAATAAAAAAGAAGAAGGCGAAGAACTAATTCTTAAGGATTGGCTTATTACTAGTGGAAATTTTATATTTTTAAATAATATAGGAAACATTTCTTTTAATGAAGACCTTTTTATTGATTGTGTTGACACCGATTTTTGCTTCAAATTATCTAAAAAGTCTTTAAAAGTCTATTATTTTTCTAATTTTTTTATAAAACATAAGATTGGTAATCCAACATTTCATAAATTTTTATTTTTTAAATTCAAGAGTTTTAATTACTCTCCTTTAAGATATTACTATATTTTTAGAAATATAACATTTCTCTATAAAGAAAGTCATAGAGATCCTTTTTTTAAGAAACTTTATTATAAGACTAGAATCCTTTGGTTTATTGAAATTTTGTTTTACGAAGATTATAAAGTTAAGAAAATCAAAGCGATTAAAAGTGGTCTGAAAGATGCTAAAAATAAGAGATTAGGACCTTGCCAATTAAATTTAGTATGAAAAAAAGAAGCGCTAATTTTTTTGTAGATTTGTTAAAGGTAGGATTTTCTAATATTTTTGCACTTTTTAGTGGTGTGCTTTTAGGACTTGTATTACCAAAAATAGCTGGTATTGAAGATTACGGATATTACAGAATTTTTACGATGTATGTCACTTATGTTGGACTATTCCATTTTGGAATCTGTGATGGATGCTATTTGTATTTTAGTGGTAAGAAAATTGAAGAAATTCAAAAAGAAAAGTTGCATTCATTAATAGTTTCATTAATTAGCCTTGAAGGTTTAATAATGATTATTGGTGCAATAATTTCATTATTTTCTTTTTCCGATCTTAACTATAAATTTATTTTTATAATGACTTTTATATATATGTTTTTTGCAAACGTTGAGAATATGTTTGTTCTTATATCTCAAGCTACTAAGTTATTTAATTTATCTAGTTTGTTTAATTCTTTAAAAGCAGCATTAAATTGTTTATGGGTAGTTATTTTATATATAGTTTACAAAATTAGTGGAAAATTATTTGACAATTATTATCTTTTTATAATTTTGTTTATATCAACAGTTTGTATAAGTGACTTATGCTATATAGTTAGATTTTACAAAGTGATTTTTTCTAAAGGAATCGGTATAAAAGAGGTTTTTAGTGATTTAAAAACTTATCTATGCTTAGGTTTTCCTTTAATGATTGCTAATCTATCGACTTCCATAATTATATTAATCGATCGACAAATAGTATCTTTTTATTATCCTGTTGATATTAGTAATACTTTTGCCTATTACTCTTTTGCCTATAGTATGCTTAATTTGATTGCTAATGCTACAAATAGTATTTCTGTTGTTCTTTATCCATATATGAAGAATAAAGAAATGTCTAATTTAAAAGAAAATTTCTTTAATTTTTGTGTTTTAATTATTGTGTTTGTTTCATTAGCTTTATCTTTATATTTTCCTTTAGAAATTTTTGTAAATAATGTACTAGCAAAATATAGTAATTCTTTACCTATTTTTAAAGTGATACTTCCTAGTTTGCTACCAAATGTTTTAGTTACTATTATTATGCATAATTATTTTAAATTACTTGGCAAAGAAAAGTCTTACTTATTTATCAATATTTTTATTTTAATTTTGAAACTTATCGTAAGTTTATTGATTTACAATTTTTTAATTAAACCATATTTTAGTGATAATCCAATTGCCTTATCAGTTTCTTCTTTAATCGTTATGTTTGTTTGGTACTTTATAACTGAAATAATTTTATTAAGACTTATTAAATTTAAGCATCTTAAAAATGATATATTTATAATTTTAATTACAGGGTTATTTTATTTAATTTCTTATAGTTTTAATGCAATTTTAGGGTTTATTATATATTTATTTATTGCTTTACTTTTAATTGTTATTTATTATGGAAACGATTTATATAGAATTAAAACGAAAAACGACTTTATAACTGAATTAGTTAATAGGAGGTAGTTATGAAAAAGTATTTGATTACAGGAGGAGCAGGATTTATTGGTAGTAATTTTTGTTACTATATGTTGGATAAATATAAAGATGCATCATTTGTTTGCCTAGATGCTTTAACATATGCTGGAAATTTATTGACTATTGAGCCATTATTAAAGAAAGAAAATTTTAAATTTTGCCATTTAAATATTTGTGATAAAGAAAGCTTAGAGAAATTGTTTAAAGATGAACATTTTGATTATGTAGTTAATTTTGCTGCTGAGACACATGTTGATAGAAGCATTTCAAATCCTGATATATTCTTAAAAACTAATATTTTAGGGGTAAATAATTTGCTAGAACTATCTCTTAAATATAAAGTGAAAAGATATCACCAAATTTCAACAGATGAGGTTTATGGCGATTTACCTTTAGACCGAAAAGATCTACTTTTTAGTGAAACATCTAATATTAAAACTTCAAGTCCTTACAGTGCTTCTAAAGCTTCGGCGGATTTACTAACATTAGCATTTCATAGAACATATGGTTTAGATATTACCATTACTAGGTGCAGTAATAACTATGGACCATATCAATTTCCTGAAAAATTAATTCCATTAATGATTGATAGATGTTTAAAAGATGAATATCTTCCAGTTTATGGTAATGGATTGAATGTTAGAGATTGGCTTCATGTTTATGATCATTGCACTGCTATAGATTTGGTATTAACTAAAGGAAAAAATGGTGAAATTTATAATGTTGGTGGAAATAACGAAAAAACTAATATCGAAATTGTTAACCTTATTTTAGAAATGTTACATAAAGACAAGAAATTAATTAAATATGTGGAAGATCGTAAAGGGCATGATTTGCGCTATGCAATTAATGCTAATAAAATTAGAAACGAACTTGGCTGGAAGCCTAAGTTTTCTTTTGAAGAAGGCTTAAAAGAAACTATTAGATGGTATTTAAATAATCAAGAATGGGTTAAAAATATAGAAAGCGGAGAATATCTTAAATGGATGGAAAGATACAAAAACAAAGAAAATATTTAAGTATTGAAGACTTTTTAAATAAAAATAAAGAAAAAGTTACAAAAATCTTTTTGATTATTGTTAGCTCGATTTCTTTAGTTGGTGTTTTAATTGGGCTCATTTGTACATCTATTTTAAAAGATAAAGGGATTACCCCAAATGTTAATGAATATCTTGGAACATTTTCTTTAAAAGAAATTAAAGAAAATTGTAAAAACTTAACTTATAAAATAGTTGATGAAATAAAAAATGAGAATATCATCTTAGAAATAGATGTTTCTAACGACAATGATATGTATTTTTTATATGAAGTAAATCAAAGCAAATGCGAAATTTATTTTGATGGTAATAATTATATTAACGAAGGCTTTGATATTGGAGATTTAAGTCCAAAGGATTTTGTTTATAGTTCTTATGATAATATTATTACAAGTCTATATTTCGCTTTAAGAAACATTGATATAAGTACTTCGCAAAGTGCCTATATAGAAAATGATAATTTTTATTTAATCGAGAACGATTCATCTAATTATCAAATTTATAATCGTTACGGTTTACTTATTGAAGGAAAAATTGATGGCAAATATTCCTTAGAGAGTAATCTATAATAATTTAATAAATATTAAAACTTTTTAAAAATAATGACATAAATTCAAAGGAACTTTTCTAACGATACTCTTTATTAAATTGTTTTTTAAATATACTTTAATTTTATTTAATAATTCTAATTTAACAAAGTCTTTGTTTGTTAAATATTTGTTAATATTATTGGCTGTTTTATATTTCTTTAGTAAATCTTTATCAACTAAATTTTGAGTACCAATAACAT
>JADIMY010000006.1 GCA_017694345.1 Candidatus Onthovivens merdipullorum
TATGAAATTTGGCTTATGGATAGAGCCAGAAATGATCTCGTTTAATAGTGAATTATTTAAAAAGCATCCTGAATATGTTTTATTTGATAAAAGCGTAAACCCAACAACCTTAAGGCATCAACTAGTTTTAGATTTGACCATAAAAGAAGTTAGAGATTATATTTTTGAGAGTATCGAAAAGATATTTGATAATTATGAGATTGACTATTGCAAATGGGATTTTAATAGAATTATTACAGAACCAATTAGTCAAATGAGTAGTGAAAATAATGATTGTTTATATCATAAATTTATTTTAGGTACCTACGATTTATTATCTAGATTTATTAGATGTTATCCAAATATTTTATTAGAAACATGCGCTGGTGGAGGAGGGCGTTTTGATTTAGGAATGCTTTTTTATTCTCATCAAATTTGGGGCAGTGATGAAACTGATGGTGTAAGTAGAACATTAATTCAATACGCTACTAATTTATTTTATCCTTTAAAAGTTATCGGATCTCATATTAGTGCTAGAAAATATTTATCTATTAAAGAAAAAGGGGCTATTGCGATGTTTGGTACATTTGGTTATGAACTAGATGTAACAAAATTAAATGAAGAAGAAATAGAAGAAGTAAAAATAGCTAATTTTAGATTTTTAAATAACAAAAAACTTATAGATGAAGGAGATTATTATCCGTTAATTTCGCCTTACAATAATAATTTTGTTAGCTGGGAAGTTGTTAGTGAAGATAAAAAAGAATTAATATTCTTTTTTATGAATTACAAACAAGTAAATCGGGAATCACGATTTATTAAATTAAAAGGTTTAGATAAAAATAAATATTACATAAACGATTTTGATAATTTAAAATATCGAGGCGATTTTTATATGAATATTGGTTTAAACCTATCTATAGGAATGCAATCATTTACCCCAATTTTAATTAAATTAAAAGAAACAGATTAATGAAAAAAACTCTTGACTTTGAAAAAATACCTGCTAGATCTTTAATTATTTTTTATATTAATGTTATTGAATCATTATTTATTTTAATCGGAACAATTATTCTTTTTTATGTTGTTGCTAGACCTATTTTATTTTATGCAACACCTTATTTAAATGACATTAATTTAAAAGAAAAATCAGGAAATGAACTCACTGATATACTAGTAGAATCAAATCTAGCTGAATATGATAAAAAAACAAATGTTTTAAGCACTGTAGATAGTTTATATTCATCTTTTGTTTATAAAAATATTAAATATTGTTATGAATCGTATAAAGATATTTATAAAGAAAATTTAGATGAATACGGTTATGAAACTAAATTAGATTTTTTTAATAGTGTTGAAGAAATAAACTATCAAAATGATAATCTAGGTTATTTTTATACTGAATATATAATAGGTAAACTTGATGTTAATGGTGATTTAATCATTAATATTGATGATTCTAATAAATACAATTATTTTATTTATGAAGTTTTAGATATTGATGAAGAAGGTAATAAATTTTTTGAATATGATAAAAACGATTTATCTATTTATCCTCACTTAAAATTAGATGTTTGTCGATATTTATTTCAATATCATTTAATGGATGTAAGATACTCAACTTTAAGAGATACTGATAATGAGTTTTATAATTATTTTAAAGATCGTTACAAAGAAGCTGGTAATTACTTATTAATGTATAGTGATTATGAAGAAAATTTAAGTTTATATAATAATTTATATGATAAAACTGAACTAAATTTACTAAGCACAAGTATTTTGTCTTATATAGGGAGTTTATTTATTTTTAGTTTTATTATTCCTTTATGTTTTAAAGACAAAGAGACTTTATCTTTAAAACTATTTAAATGTAAAAAATTAAATAAAAAAGATAAAGCAACATACTTAAACTATTTTTTAGATGGTTTAAAATCTTTTTTATATAATTTTTATACTTTATTATTTTCTTTATTTATCTTTGGAGGAACTAATTTATTAAACATTCACTTTTTAGAAATAGGAGTTTTTACTTTTAATTCGCTTCATATAATTCTTTTATCACTTATTGTTAATATGATTTCACTACTTATTTTATTAATAAAGAAAAATAGTCAAGGTTTATTTTCGTTAATAACAAAAACTAAATATTTTGAAAATATTTTAATTAAAAAAATATAGATATAGATAAGAATTAATTAAAATCTCCTCTATATATCTAGACATTATTACTTTAATATATATCTAAATGGAGGCTAATTCTATGAAGTATATAATAATTGGTGGCGTCGCAGGAGGAGCAAGTTTAGCAACTAGACTTAGAAGACTTGATGAATATTGTGATATAACAATATATGAAAAATCACATTTTGTATCTTATGCTAATTGCGGTCTTCCTTATTACATTGGAAATGTGATTAAAGAAGAATCTAGTTTAACTTTACAATCTCCAAGAAGTTTAAAAAATCGATTTAATATCGATGTTTATATAAGTCACGAAGTGATTAAAATAAATAAAGAAGACCACACTGTTTTAGTTAAGAATTTATTAACTAACGAACAATTTTTAGATACTTATGATAAATTAATAATTGCTACAGGCGCTGAAGCAATAAAAATAAAAGAAACTTCAAAGAGAATTTTTGAACTTAAAAATGTTGAAGATACGATTAGACTTAAAGAAAGTATTGATAAATTAAACGTTAAAGAAGTAATAGTTATTGGTGGAGGCTTTATTGGACTAGAAATATTAGAAAATCTTGTAGATCTAGGAATTAAAGTAACATTAATTGAAGGCAGTAATCATATTTTACCTAATTTAGATAAAGAGTTAGCTAGAGTAATAGAAAAAGAGTTAATAAATAAAGGTATTGATTTAGTTCTTAATACTTTTACTACTGATATTATAGAAGAAGATGATAGAGTCACTATTAAAACTAATAAAGACATTAGTTTTAATAGTGATTTAGTTATAGAAGCTCTTGGTGTTAAACCTTCTAATAATTTAGCGATTAATACTTTAGTTTTAGGAATTAAAGGTGCAATAAAAACTAATAATAACTTTTTAACTAGCGATAAAGATATTTATGCTATTGGTGATGTAACTAGTTTAGTTTCTTTAATTGATAATAAAGAAACTTATATTCCTTTAGCAGGACTAGCTAATAAAGAAGGTAGAGAGTTAGCTAATCACTTAGTTAATAATATCGATATTGATATTAAACCAATTGGTACATCTATTTTAAAATTATTTAAATCCCATATTGCTACAACAGGTCTAAATGAAGAAACTTTAAAAAAGAAAAATATACCTTATCAAAAGATTTATTTAACACCAACAGATCACGCTAGTTATTACCCTAATCCCAAAACATTATTAATTAAAGTAATGTTTGATCCAATAAATTATTATATTTTAGGAGCTGAAATTATTGGAGAGAGTGGAGTCGATAAACGAATAGATTTACTTAGTTTTGCGATTAAATTTAAGATTAAAGGTTATGAACTTAAAAATTTAGAGTTATCTTATGCTCCACCATTTTCTTCAGCTAAAGACCCTATTAATATGATTGGTTATATGATTGAAAATATTAAAGATAATTTAATAAGTCAATTTTATAGTGAAGATATTGAATACATAAAAAAAGATCCAAATATATTACTTCTTGATGTTAGAACAAAAGAAGAATACGACTATGGTCATATTGAAGAATCAATTAATATTCCAGTTGATGAAATTAGAAAAAACCTTGCAGATCTCCCACTAAATAAAGAAATTTACTTAATTTGTCAAAGTGCTATTAGAAGTTATATTGCTAGTCGAATACTTACTCAACATGGCTATAAATGTAAACATTTAGCTGGTGGATATAGGGTGTACTCTTTATATAATGAAGAAGCTAAAATAGCTAAGTTTATTTAACCTAAGCTATTAAATCTTTTTAAATAATCTAATAAATTATTTAAAAAGAACTCGCTAGCTTTTGAAAAAACTTGATACTTTTTATAAACAAAAAATAAAGGAGAAGTATGAAGTGGCTCAAATCTTTTAAAGATTAAATCTTCATCTTTAATTAAGTTATCGAGAGATAAAACTATTCCTAGATTCTTTTTTACCATTAAAGAAGCATTAAATATTAAGTTATATGTTCCAATTACATTATTTTCTAAATCACTAGTGATAATACTATTTAACTCATTATTAATTAAAGCTTGTCTAGAGACGATTAATTTTTGATCTAATAAATCACTATGAGTTAGATACTCTTTTTTAGCTAAAGGATTATTTTTATTTATCAAAAATCCCCAAGTCTCATTAACAGGTAATTTGATGTAGTTATATTTATTTAAGTTATTGTAATTAATAAATAAACCAAATTCACAAATGCCATTATTTAGTTTTTCACTAGCATCTTCATAGTTACCACTATATAAATTAAATTTAATATCTTTGTGTTTTTCTTGAGTGAGTTTGATAACATCAATTATTAAATTCATATTAGGAGTTTCACCACAGGCAATATTAATTTCACCAACTATTTCTTCATTTGTTGATTTAAATGAAGAAATAGTTTTATCAGTTAAAGATACAATTTCAAGTGCTCTTTTAAATAGATACATACCATCTTCAGTTAAAGTAGTTTTCTTTTTTCCTCGATTTAGTAGTTTTACTCCAAGTTCATCTTCTAAATCTTGAATTTGTTTAGATAAAGCGGGTTGACTTAAGTGCAGTCTATTAGCAGCACTAGTGATATTTTGCTCTCTAGCTATTTCAATAAAATATTTTAAAACTCGAATTTCCATATAGATATATTAACATAACTAAATATTATGATGATATATAAATTATAAGTATTTTATATTTTTTAATAATAGTAATTTAATATGATTAAGGAAAAAGTTATGAAACTAGAAGAATTAATTTATGAACTATGTTCTAATAAATACGAAGTAGAAGATATAAAAGAAATACTAGTTAAAAAAGACATAAAAAACTTAATCATATTTCTAGAAAAGAAAAGAAATACTTTGCTAAAATTACTTCATAAATATGAAGATAAAATTGATAAAGTAGATTATTTAATTTACAAAATAAAGAAAAATAGTTGAGATTTGGAGGGTTTTTAATGGAAAAGATAGTAAATCAAAGTTTTGATGAAGAAAGAGCACTCTATGGAAAAAAAGATTTATATTTAGAAAATGTAAAGATTGATGGACCAAAAGATGGTGAAAGTGCTATTAAAGAATGCGAAAATGTTTTAGTTAAAAATTCTTATTTCAACTTACGCTATCCTTTTTGGCATAACACGAATTTAAAAATTTATGATTCTATTTTAACTCCAAACTGTCGAGCTGCTATTTGGTATAGTAATAACATTTATATTGAAAACTCTAAATTACATGGCATTAAAGTTATAAGAGAATCACATAATATTGAGCTAAATATAGTAGATGTCGATTCGCCTGAAACTGGATGGTTTTCTAGCGATATAAAAGTTAAAGATTCTAAAATTAATAGCGAATATATCTTTTTAAAATCAAAGAACTTAAGTATTGATAATTTAGATTTTAAAGGAAAATATTCGTTTCAATACATTGAAAATTCAACTTTATCTAATTCTAAATTTGATACTAAAGATGCTTTTTGGCACGCTAAAAATGTAGTGATTAAAGATTCTTTAATTGTTGGTGAATATTTAGCTTGGTATAGTGAAAATTTAACTTTAGTAAATTGTGCGATTAAAGGAACTCAACCATTTTGCTATTGTAAAAATTTAAAATTAATTGATTGTAAGATGATTGATACAGACTTAGCTTTTGAAAAAAGTGATGTTGAAGCAAATATCATTAGCGATATGATAAGTATTAAAAATCCTTATAGTGGATATATTAATGTTTTAGGTTGTAACTCCATTATTTTAGATGATCCTCAAGCTAAGGCTATTATAAATATTAAGAATAAATAAGTATAGAAAAATGACTAAATTTATTAAAAAACCTTTTAAATCACAGTTATTTTTGTTATTTTTACTTAGTTTAAGTTTAATTAGTTGCTCTAATAAGGAAATTAATGATAACTTAGAAAATCAAGACAATATAGAGAATAATGAAAATAGTAATAACGATGATAATCAAAATAATAACGAAGGAGAAGAAAGTGATATGAATATAAATTTAGAAGTTAATGGATATAAATTTGTAATTGAATTACTTGATAATGAAACAGCAAATGAATTGATCTCGATGCTTCCTTTAACTATCGAAATGGAAGATATGCCTCATGAAAAGTATTATTATTTTGATGATACTTTTACTACTAATAGTGAAAGAGTTAACTATATTAATATAGGTGATGTAATGCTTTATGGTAATAGTTGTTTAGTTATTTTTTATGAATCTTTTTCTACCTCATATAGTTACACTCGACTTGGTAAAATTAAGGATACTACTAATTTAGCTAGTTTTTTAGGAAGTGATAAAGTAGTAGTTAATTTATCTAAATAAGTAACAAAATTAATAGTTAAAACTTGTTTTTAACTATTAATTTAAATAAGATAATTTTGTGAAAGAAATTATTAATCGAAATTATTTTAATATTAACTTTATAAAAGCTATTATTCCATCTTTTATAGGAGGATTTATCGAACTATACTCTTTAAAAGTTAGAGGGGCATTTTCTGGAATGCAAACTGGAAATTTAATTTATATTTTTATTAATTTAATTGATGGTAACTATACTTTATCACTATTTTATTTATTAATTTTAGTTATATTTATCGTTGGTATAATTA
>JADIMY010000048.1 GCA_017694345.1 Candidatus Onthovivens merdipullorum
TGTGGTTTTAGGTTTTTCTTCTTTTTCTAACAAATTACGATCTGTTTCAAAAGACATTCCACCATCTGAATTAATAGTAATCTTATCTTTGTTTACTTTAGTAACAGTTCCATAAACATTTAAAAACTTTAAATATACATAATCTCCAACTTCTATACTTTCTAATTCTTCTTTTTTAGAAGTGACTTCATTTAATTTTTTAATTGTGTTTTTAACATCTTTTTTATTTTTAATAAAATCATCATAGATTTCTGTTATTTCATCAATCTTTGAATCGATATAATCATCTAGTTCATCTAATTTCTTTTCTTTTAACTTTTGAGCTTTTTCATCTAATTTATTTTTTAAATCATTTAATTCTTTTTCTTTGCTTATTAATTCTTCTTCTTTTTCATTAAGTTTTTCTTCAACGCTTAATAGATTTTGTTCTTTATTTTCTAAATCACTAATTTTAATATCAATTTTTGATTGGTAATTTTTCTTATATATTTTATTTCCTTCGTTAACTATTTCTATTGGTAAGCCAAATTTTCTAGCGATTAAAAATCCATAAGATTTACCACTATTTCCTAAAACCATTTTAAAAGTTGGTTCTAATTTATCTTTATCGAAAATAAATGATGCATTAATTATTTTTGAATTACTTAAACCATATTTTTTAAGCAATGGATAATGTGAAGTAATTACTGAAAGACATTTTTTCGATAATAAAAACTTAGCAATAGCAACTGCTAAAGCATCGCCTTCTTTTGGATCAGTACCATTACAAAGTTCATCGAAACATACTAAATCTCTACTAGAAATCGACTTTAAAATTACTGAAAGACTATTTATTTGACTGCTAAAGGTCGATAAGTTATTTTCAATTGATTGATCATCACCTACATCGACAAAAATTTTATCAAATAATCCTACCTTACTTCCTTCACTAGCAGGAATGGCTAAGCAAAATTTAACCATATAAGATAATGTTGCTATTGTTTTTAAAGCAATTGTTTTTCCTCCTGCATTAGGTCCACTAATTAGCATTAAAGGTGTCTCTTCATTTAAAATAAAGTCATTCGGTACTACTATATCTTGATTTAATAAAGGATGTCTTGCTTGATATAAAGCTATTTCTTTTTTATTGGTCACATTGGGTATAGTAGCATTTAGTTTTAAAGCATAATGAGCTTTAGCATTTAATAAATCTATAGTTCCAAGTGTTTTATTGTTTATTAATAGTTCGTTTTCTTTTTTAAAACATGTTAATGACAAATCTTTTAAAATTTTATTAACTTCTTCTTTTTCATTTATTTCCAAAATTCTTTTTTCATTTTCGATAGTTAAAATTTGTGTTGGTTCAATAAACGTCGTCATTCCACTATCACTTATATCAATTACAATACCAGATACATAACTTTTATATGTATTATTAATAGGTAAAGCATATGTTCCATTTCTAAACACATAGTTATCAGTTACCATATAATTTTTATAAGCAACACTGAGTTCACTAATTTTATTTCGAATATCTTTATCAATTGATTTTAAGCGATTTCTAATTTTAGATAAATTAGTACTTGCTGTATCTTTAACTTTATTCTCGTTATCAATATTACTTTCAATTAAATTAATTAACTCATCATCAATTTTAAATCTTGAGTAAATATATTTAATATTAGGATGTTCAATTTTTAATTTAGAAAAATATATTAATAAATTTTTAATCATTAAAAGTTCATTTTTTATAGCATTTAAAGATATTTCGTCAAGATAGCTTCCTTTTTTAGCATCTATAAATAATGTTTGTACATCTAAATCGCTATTAATAGGGAGTTCTCCCCCTTCTTTAATTATTTTTTTCATTTCATCAAGTTTTAAATATTCATAGCGAATCTTTTTTATATCATTAAAAGTCTTAATATTATTAAAATAAATTAAACCTATTTTTGTTTTTATAAACTTTTTAACTTCCTCTAATATTTTATTTATTTCTAAAGTATTAAATGCCTTATCCATAATAAAAATATTAACACAAAATCGTGATTTTGTGGTATCTTTATAGTAATGATTGATATAAAAGTTTCTAAAGAGACATTACTTAGAATTGAAAATGATTTTAAAGATTATATAACTCAACGCAATATTGGTTATATTATTTTTGTTGCTAAGACAAATGAAAATATAATCACTGCTTATAACAATAAGAAAGGTATTAATTTTAAGGTTACTTTCCAAGGAAAAGACTATATGGATTTAGCTAAAAAATATTGTGAAGATCCATCTTTAATCCATAAAAAGAAAAAGGAGGATAAAGAATCTTTATATTTCATTGATATAAATAATCAAATAGGAAGTGATGAAGTTGGAACTGGAGATTTTTTAGGACCAATTGTCGTTTGCGCTACATATGTCGATATTAATGCGATGAAAATTATTAATGAATATCACATCCAAGATAGTAAGAAAATGACTGATAAGAAAATTCTTGAATTAATTCCTCAAATAAAAAATAGAATTCACTATGAATGCAAATTATTACCAAATTATAAATATAATAATGCGATAAAAAAACCTACATTTAATATTAATAAGATTAAATGTATTATGCATAACTATGTATTATTTAATTTAAAACAAAAATGTCCTTCTATTCAAAATATTTATATGGATCAATTTTTAGATAAAGAAAAATATTATAGTTACCTAAAAAATGTAAATAATGTCGTTAAAGATATCACTTTTAAAGAAAAAGGTGAAACCTACTTTCCTAGTGTTGCTTTAGCGAGTTGTTTCGCTCGTTATTTCTTTTTAGAATATATGAAAGAATTAGAGGTTAAATATCAAACAACTATTCCTTTAGGTGCTAGTAAAGATGTCGACGAATTTTCTATTAATTTCGTTAAAAAATATGGAATTAATGAACTAGAAAATATTTGCAAAGCTAACTTTAAAAATTTAAGCGGAATTAAAAAAGAAATTTCATTTTAAGTTTATTAATATATTTTTAAAATATTCAGGTATTGGACAAGTGATTGACATTTCTTTTTTACTACTTGGATGAATAAAATTTAATTTATAAGCATGCAATAGTTGACCTTTAGAATATAATACACAATTATTTTTGCCATATAAATTATCACCTACAATTGGATGATTTATATATTCCATATGTACCCTTATTTGATGAGTTCTTCCTGTTTCAAGTTTACATTTAATAAGAGTATATTTTTCAAATCTTTTTAAAACAGTAAAATGAGTAATCGCTTCTTTTCCTATTACCGTATTAACTTCATACTTTAATCTATTATCTCTACATCTAGCTAGTGGTGCGATTATTTTTCCTTTATCAACACTAATTACACCACAAACTAAAGCAATATATTCACGGTTCATCGTGTGATCTAGAAGCTGTTCAGCAATAAATCGATGTGCATTATCGTTTTTACAAATTAAAAGTAAGCCACTTGTATCTTTATCAATACGATGAACAATACCAACTCTTTCTAATCCATTAATCGTCGATAATTGTTTATGGTGATAAACTAAGGCATTAACTAAAGTATCATTTTCATGACCGTTTCCAGGATGAACTACTAATCCTTGAGGTTTATTTATTATTAATATATCATCATCTTCATATACAATATTGAGTTCACACTCATAAGGCTTAATAGTTTCACTAATAGTTTCTTTTATATGATTAACAGTTATTTCATCATCGAGATTAACTTTATAAGAAGCATGAGTTTCTTTTCCATTTACTAAAACATTTCCAAGTTTAATTGCATTAGAAAAATAAACTCGACTGTAGTTTGTATCAAGTATTGGTAATACTCTATCAATTCTTAAACCTACTAAATTACTACTAATTTTATACTGATTAGTTACTTTTATCACTATTATCCTCTTTATTATGGCTTTCGGTCAAAGCCTTCTTATTTGCTTTAGATTCTTTAACAAGTTCTTTAATATAATCGACAACATACCAAACAACAAGCATTATTATTCCAACTACTAGACAAGAATCAGCAATGTTAAATATTCCAAAATTAGGAATTAAAGGTGTTATGTCTAAAAAATCTACTACACCTCTATTAAAGAAAAATGTTCTATCAATTAAATTACCAACATCTCCAGCAAGAATTGTCATTATTGATGCTCTTAAAAATAAATTAAGCTTTTTGTAATATCTAACAATGACATAAATTAATACTATTAAAACAACCCAAGAAATAATGCAAAGCAAAATTCTACTCCACATTTCGTCTCCACCCATTCCCCAGGCAGCACCTGTATTTAATGTATATGTGAAATTAAGAAGATGAGGAATTATAATCACAGGAACTCCAAATTCTAAATAATTCATTGCACAAACTTTAGTAACTTGATCAAAAATTAATAATAGAATCGCAAGCCAAATAAATGAGAAAAAGAACCATTTAGAATAAGTAATGAATTTTTCTAAGATAGCACTACCTTTAGATGAATTTTTTTCTTTTTCTTCAATATTTTCTTTAACTTCTTCTAGTGTTTCAATTTTTATTTTTTCATCGCCTTTAGACATCTTGGACATAAATGAACTCCTTCAATTTCAGTGATTTCATCATTATTTTGATAATTCCAGCAACGATCACACTTAATTCCATCATGTTTTTTAACTAAACATTTAGAAACTTTTAAGTCTAATCCTTCTTCAAGTTCTTCTTTAATTGTTACTTTAGAAACAATAAATATCTTGATCAATTCTTCTTCGCCAATTTCATCAACTAATTCTGCTAATTTAGAATCTTTAATAGCTAAATAGACATTAGCTTCTTGACTGGAACCAATAATATTTTCTTTACGAACTTCTTCGATTGATTTAAAGACATCATTTCTTAAATCTTTTAATAATACGTAATCATCTAAAATTTTCTTTTTATAATTTTCAGTTTTTTTAGGAAAACTATAAAGTTGAACATTTTCTTCAGATTTTAATGGATAATTTTCATTAACTTCATCCATTGTGAAAGGTAAAATTGGATTAAGTAAAAGCATAAGAGTGTATGTAACTTCATTTAAAACTGTCTGAACTTGTAATCTTCTCTTACTTTCTTTTTCGTTGCAGTAAAGAATATCTTTAGCAAAATCTAAGTAAAAACTACTTAAGTCATCACTGATAAATTTAGTTATTTCACTCATTGCATTAATGAAGTTATATTCATCATAATATCCGATAACTTTATTTTTAACTTCTTCAAGTCTAGCTAAAATTGCTTCATCAATAAATTCTAAATCTTTTTGAATATCTTCTTTCTTAAAAGTATCTTCTAAACTGCCATTAGAAAGATTTCCAATCATAAACTTAAAGGTATTACGAATCTTACGGTAAACTTCACTTATTTGTTTAATAATCGATTCACTAATACGAGCATCTTGTTGATAATCAATTAGACTCGCCCATAATCTTAAAATATCACTTCCATAGTTATTAGCAATTTTAAGTGGATCAATGCCATTTCCCTTTGATTTAGACATCTTTTCCCAGTTTTCATCCATTACAAAACCATGGGTAACAACTTGTTTGTATGGTGAAACTCCATTTAATGCAACGCTAATAATTAAGCTAGAATTAAACCATCCACGATATTGGTCACTACCTTCAAGATATAAATCGGCAGGGTATTTTAAACCTCTTTCTTTTAAAACACCATTAAAACTACTACCACTATCAAACCAAACATCCATAATATCTTTTTCTTTTTTAAAAATACCATTTGGTGAATGTGAATTTTTATATCCATTTGGTAGAAGTTCTTTCTCAGTTAATTCATACCAAGCATTCGAACCTTTATCTCTTATTATATTTTCAATATGTTCAAAAACTTCTTTTTCTATAATAGGAGTTTCATCTTCACAATAAATAATTGGAATTGGAACACCCCAAGCTCTTTGCCTAGAAATACACCAATCAGCTCGATCTTTAATCATATTTTCCATACGGGTTTCACCCCATTTAGGAAACCAATTTACTGTATGAATTGCTTTTAATATATCATCTCTAATTGGCGAAATAGAACAAAACCATTGTGGTGTTGCTCTAAAAATAACAGGTTTATGAGTTCTCCAATCATGAGGATAACTATGAACGATATCAATTTCTTTAACTAAAGCATTATTTTCGACAAGCATTTTGATGACTTCATCATTAGCTTCTTCATAAAATTTACCTTCTAAACGAGGTCCTGCTTCTTTTGTCATATAACCTCTACTATCAACTGGACAATATGGCTTTATGTTATATTTTAAGCAGACATTATAGTCATCTTCACCATGTCCTGGAGCTATATGAACAATACCAGTACCACTATCACTAGTTACATAATCACCCAAAATAACTAAAGATTCACGGTCATAAAATGGGTGTTTAACTTTAATTCCTTCTAGTTCTTTTCCTTTATACTCCTTAATTAAATTGCATTTAGTTAATTCTAAGGTTTTGATTAAATCTTCCTTTAAATCACTTAAGAAAATAATTTTTCCTAAATTTGTTTCATATAATCCATAAATAAACTCAGGATTAACACATAAAGCTAAGTTAGCTGGTAAAGTCCATGGAGTTGTCGTCCAAATTAAAAAATAAGTATCGTCAGGGATTATATTTAAACTATCACTTGTTTTAAATAAAACATATATAGTTTTAGCACTAACATCGTGATATTCAATTTCAGCTTCGGCTAAAGCACTTTCACTAGATGGACTCCAATAAACTGGTTTTAATCCTTTATAGATTAATCCTTTTAATGCCATTTCGCTAAAACAATGGATTTCACTTGCTTCAAATTCTTTATGTAAAGTTAAATAAGGATGATCAAAATCACCTAAAACTCCAAGTCTTTTTATTTGAGCTTTTTGATTAGAAACTTGTTTCAAAGCATATTCTTCACATTTTTTTCTAAATTCAACAATTGGAGTTGTTTTTCTATTAACACCACTTTTTGTAACCATATTTTCGATAGGAAGACCATGAGTATCCCAGCCAAAAACAAAGTTAGTTTTATAGCCTTGCATATTTTTATAACGAATTACAAAATCTTTTAAAATTCTATTGAGCATATGACCACAATGCATATTCCCATTAGCATAAGGAGGGCCATCATGAAGCATAAATTCGTTGACATTTTTTCGCTCATTCATTTTTTCATATAGCTTCATATTATCCCATTTTTCAATGAGTTTAGGTTCTTTTTGATTAAGATTACCTCTCATTTCAAACTTAGTTTTAGGCATTAATAGACTTTCTTTGATTTCCATCGTTTTCTCCTTTAAATAAAAAATCCTTAGAAACTCTAAGGACGTTATTAGCGTGGTACCACCTTAGTTATAGCTAATCAGCTATCACTTTGAATATATTTTAAATCATTGAAGTGATATTTATTTATCTATTATTAGTAACTTTCACCTTTTTGTTACATTCTCTAAAATAACTCAATAAATAAACTTGTCTTCAGGCAATATTTTATATGAAAAACTAAACTTAATCAATTATTTAAGATAATTTATTTTGATGTGAATTTCATTGTCTAAGTCATTAACATATAATTTAAATCTAGATGCGTTTTTATCACAAATTTCTTTAATGACTTTAGTTAAAATTTCATTAGTTACATCGCTAACTTTTTGATAAGAAAATTTGCTAGCCAATAACTTAATAGCATCTACTAAAGCTATATCATTTTGTTCAAACATAATTTCGTCTAATGCAACTATGTACTCTTCTAATGGGATATTATCAAGGGTTCTTATGTAATAAGGCGATTTTCGGTAGTTTTTTAGTACAAATTCAGTAGTATCTGGTGGCCAGAAAAATCTTTTAGTTAATGAATAATTGACAATTTTATTAACTGCACTAAAATTAGCATTAAATAAAATTTCAACATTTGTACCCCATTTTTTAACATCAATTAATTCCTTAAATCTTTCTTTAATTAAATCTAAAGATATTGGTCCTTCTACCTTTATTAAATCGTTTAAATAATTCACAAGTTCTCGGTGGTAATGCAAACTATTTTTATAATGAATGTTATAAGTATAAGGTATAGCTACCATATATTTTTTATATTCAATACCATTATCAATCGTAATAGGTTTCTTCTTTTTAAATTGAACATCAATTTTTTCGACATTTAAGGATTCATCATTAAATTTATAATTATCAATATTTTTTAAAATATCGATAATATCATTAATAACCTTTTTAGGATTCCTATAATATTCTATAGTCCAAACACGATATATTTTCCATTTTAAACTATTAACCATCATTACTTGAATGACATTTCTATCTCGACAGGTATTATCTTTATAATAGCTTTCTCCATCACAAATTATACCTAATTTATAAGTTCCATCTTCTCCTTTAATTCCTATATCAATTCTAAATTTAGAATCACCAATTGCAATATCACTATCGTATCCTTTGATCTTTAAATCTTTTTGAATACTTTTTTCAATTCCTAATTCATGTTTAATTAAATTTGAAGAGTTTTTAATAAGCGTTTTATTTCCATATTCAGCATAAGCTAAAAATGATTTTAAAGCATCAGCACCTAAGTTTTTAGCTTTACTACTATCGATGTCACTAGCTTTAATTGAAGAAAAAACGATCATTTCTTCTCTTGCTCTAGTAATAGCAACATTTAATCTTCTTTCACCTTTATCTAAACTTAAAGGTCCAAAAAATAAATTAAGTTGGTTGTTTTTATTTTTACTAAATCCAATAGAAAATAAAATGACATCTCTTTCATCACCTTGCACACTTTCTAAATTTTTAACAAATAACTGATCTTTATTATTTTCATTTATTAAACTAATATCAGGATGTGTATCAAAATAGTCATTAATCAAATCAGTAATATATTCTTGTTGCTTAATATTAAAAGTTATAATTCCAATTGTTTTATGACATTGTTTAGGGTTATTAAATCTCCTTATTACTTCCTTTAATACTTCTCTTGCTTCTTCTTTATTTACTCCATAAATATTATTTCCATAAGGAACATAATGTAGAGAAACTCTAGATAAGTTATTATCAGGGCTAGGGAATGTATATAACTTATTTTGATAAAATAAATTGTTGGAGAAATTAATTAAAGATTCATGTTTACTACGATAATGCCATAACAATTTATTTCTTTTTATATTAAGTGCTAAACAGTCATCAAGTAAACTTTCTAGATCATCATAGTCATCGCTTAAATTTTCGTATTCCTCATTATCACTAACATTATTGGCTTTAAAGAAATTAGTTGGTGGTAATTGTTCTGGATCACCAGCAATTATTAAACTATTTCCCCTAGAAATTGCACCAATTGCTTCATATGTTGGAATTTGACTAGCTTCATCAAAAATAACAATATCAAATTTTTTTGAATTAACTGATAAATATTGAGCAGCACTTAATGGTGACATCAAAAAGCAAGGGCATAAAGTTCTGATCAAATCTTCTAATTCATTGAGCATTTTTCTAATCGAAGTTTTTTGCCCACCGTTTTTAATAAGTCTATTTAATTGATAAACTTTACTAGATTGAGCAAAATCAACTTTCAGATTTGGAAAATTAGAACTTATTCTACTAGCTGTTTCTAAAATTACTAATCTTGAATACTCGTTTACTAATTGATGGTATTGATCAATTAAATCGTTATACATTAAGCCATTAAATGTAGAAAAATCTGTATCTAACATATAATTTGAAATAATGCCTTTATATAAACTAACTTCATAGTAATTAGTTAAATGATTTTCATCTAAAATACCAAGTTTAAATAAATCTTTAAAGTTAGTTGAGAAATTAGTTTTTTCTAATTCATCTAAAATCTTATTAACTAAAACGACATCATCAAACTTACGAGGTTCGTTTAGTTCTTCTTTAATAAGTCTTATATATTGGTCAAAATAATCGCTGCTTTCAAACTTTAAATATTTAAGATTGAACTTATATTTTTCAGTTAATCTACCCTCAATTTCTTTTAGATTATTAAATAACTTTTTAAAA
>JADIMY010000049.1 GCA_017694345.1 Candidatus Onthovivens merdipullorum
CTAATGTATTTATTATTTTTATAAATTTCTTTTTTTAAATCTAAGTATTCTTTATATAGTTTAGAATTTTCAAAAAGTCTTCTAATCTCAACTATTTTATTTAAAATTTCATCATTCATTAACAATTTCTCCTATTAAAGAATACAAATGATTTTCTAAAATTTTAACTTTTACAATGTTACCGATTAAAGACTTATCGCCTTTAAAATGAACTACCTTATTATTTTCAGTGTATCCTGAAAGTAAGTTTTTATTTTTTTTGCTTACTTCTTCAACTAATACTTCATATGTGTTACCAACCATTCTTTGGGCATAAAAATTAAAATCAATTTCTAATTCTTTAACAAGTTCTTTAAACCTCTTAACTTTTTCTTCATAAGTTACATTATCTTTCATTTTTGCAGCAGGTGTTCCAACTCGTGGACTATAAATAAAAGTGAAAGCACTTGTGTAATGAACTTCTCTTGCTAAACTGACCGTATCTAAAAATTCTTCATAAGATTCGTTTGGAAAGCCAACTATAATATCAGTTGAAAATTCCATACTAGGGATTTTATTTTTGATTTTATTAACTAACTCTAAATATTCTTCTCTAGTGTATCTTCTATTCATTGTCTTCAAAATCGAATTTGAACCGCTTTGAACAGGTAGATGAATAAACTTCATGATATTAGAATGTTTAGCTATGACATCAATAACTTCATCTTTAAAATCACTAGGATAAGAAGTCAAAAATCTAACTCTAGGAACATTTAAACTAGCAACTTTATCTAATAATCTAGCAAAAGTGGAACCGTTTTTTAGATCTTTTCCATAAGCATCAACATTTTGTCCAAGTAAAGTGATTTCTTTATAACCTTTTTTGACTAGTTCTTCACATTCTTTTAAAATCTCTTCTTCGCTTCTACTTCTTTCTTTGCCTCTAGTATAAGGCACTATACAATAAGAACAAAAATTATTGCAACCATAAGTAATGTTAACAAAAGCTTTATATGTTTCTAATCTTTTTACTGGCAAATCTTCAATTATATCTCCCTCATAACTAGAAACATCGACATATCTTATATTATTATCAATATAATTAGATAGTAGCAAAACTAAATCCTTTATATTATGCGTTCCAAACATTATGTCTACATAAGGAAATGTCGATAAAATTTTATCAATAATATGCTTTTGCTCAATCATGCACCCGCAAATTAAGAGAATAAGCTTCTTATTTTGCTCTTTAATTTTTTTAAAATCACCAATTTGTCCAAAAACCTTATCTTCAGCATTTTCTCTAACAGCACAAGTATTTAATATAGCAACATCTGCTTCGTTTTCGTTATATGTTTTAATCATGCCAAGTTTATCTAAAATTCCTGACATTGTCTCTTCATCTCGAATATTGGATTGACAGCCATAAGTTCTAATAAAATATTTTTTGTTTTTAAAATAGATTAAAGCTTCTTTACTTGGATTAAAAGAAAAGAAAATAGTATCAGCATTATGTTTTCTTAATCGTGCTTTTTCTAAATTAGGTATATCAATAAATTCAACTTTTCTCATAAATATTAATTTACATTATAAATTGGAATTATTTCAAGTGGTTTAAATGTAATATCTTCAAATCGAAGAACGACAGCAGAAAAAATAGTTTTTCCATCATTTAATTGCTTGAATCTAGCGTTATCATTTTTAAAAATTATGCGTTCCACAACACTATCTTTTTCAACTCCTAATACACTATCGTATAAACCACACATTCCTACATCACTAATATAAAGAGGTCCAGTAGAAAGCTTTTGATAATCTCTAGTTTGAACATGAGTGTGTGTGCCAATCACTGCACTTACACTATTTTTTAAACTATAAGCAAAAGCTTTCTTTTCACCTGTATATTCGGCATGAAAATCAATGATGTGAATATCACTATCATCATTAGTTAAAATATCTAAAACTGAATTATATGAATCACTAATCTCAAATTTAGCAGTATTTTCACCTAATAAGTTAGTTACACGAATCTTAGTGCCATTAATTTCAAAAACTCTACTTCCTGCACCTTCTTTTTCATTTTTAATATTTAAAGGTCGAATAATATCATCATTATTAATGAAACTATATATTTCTTCTAAATGATTGTAGTGATTTCCTAAAGTTATCGCATCTATTTGATGCGCTTTTAAAAATCCATAATGAGTTAAAGAAATCCCTTTTCCATTAGTTATATTTTCGCCATTAGCAATAATAAAATCAATTTTATATTTGTTGATTAAGATTGGAACATTAATTTCTAAAGCTTTTCGACCAAGTTTTCCTACTATATCGCCAATAAATAAAATATTCATATTTATTTAGCGGTTTCTATTGCTCGATATTCACGAATGACATTGACCTTAATTTGACCAGGATAAGTCATTTCTTTTTCGATTCTTTCTTTTATATCGTGAGCAATTTTAAAAGCACCTAAATCATCAACTTTATCAGGTATAACCATTACACGAACTTCTCTTCCACTTTGCATTGCATAACATTGTTGAACGCCTTCATAAGACTTACAAATTGTTTCAAGTTGTTCGAGTCTCTTAATATAAGATTCTAATGTTTCACTTCTTGCACCTGGTCTAGCAGCGCTTAATGTATCTGCAGCAGCCACTAAATAACTAATTACATATTTAGCTTTTACATCTCCATGGTGAGATTCAATAGCATTAATTACAACATCATTTTCACCATACTTTTTAGCGAGTCTAGCACCAATTTCTACATGGCTTCCTTCAACTTCGTAATCACATGACTTACCAATATCGTGCAATAATCCAGCTCTTTTTGCTAAGTTTTGATCAAGTCCAAGTTCGGCAGCCATACTTCCTGCAAGTCGAGCCGTCTCGATACTATGTTCTAATTGATTTTGGCCATAACTTGTACGATATTTTAATCTACCAACATAATAGATTAACTCTTTATTCATTGAGCCAATACCAAGTTTAAAAACAGCCTCTTGACCAGCTTTTTTAATTGAATCTTCAACTTCGTTTTTACATTTATTAGCAACATCTTCAATTCTTCCAGGTTGAATACGACCATCTTTTATTAAGATGTTAAGTGTTCTTGAAGCAATTTCTCTACGAATAGGATTAAAACAACTAATAGTTAATACTTCAGGAGTATCATCAATTAAGATATCAACTCCTAAAAGTTGTTCAAGAGTTTTAATGTTACGACCTTCTCGACCAATAATTCTTCCTTTCATTTCATCATTAGGTAAAGCAATTACGGTTATCGTATGATCAGTAGTAACTTCTTGAGCTTGTTTAAACATTGAATTAGCTAAAATTTGACGAGCTTTTTCTTCACAAGTTGATTCTGCTTCTTCTTCTTTATTTTTTATCATTAGTGTAATTTCTTTTTGACACTTTTCTTCGACACGCTTAAAAATTTCTTCTTTGGCTTCTTTAATTGACATCTGAGAAACTTTTTGAAGTTCTTCAATAATGCTATCTAGTTTTTCTTGAAGAAGATCACCTTTCCTTTTATTCTCAGCCATTTGGCGATCAATTTCATTTTCTTTTTGCTCTAAATTATTCTCTTTTTTAATTAATTGAGCATCTCTTAAATCAATTGATTGTTCTCTTTGAAGAAGCTTCTTTTCGTTTTCTTGAACATCTTTTTTCCTTTGAGCGATGTCATCATATGCTTCTTTTTTAAGACTATCTATTTCGATTTTAGCATCCTTTTTCATGCTATAAACAATTTGATCAGCCTTATTTTCAGCATCGGAAACGATTTTTTTAGCTTGCTTTTCTGCTCTTTTCGCTTTGAAGTTAGGAATAAAATACATTAATGCAAATGTAATTCCTGCTCCTAAAATTAGAAAGACTATACAAAGAATCCATCCGAGTATAGTCATATCCATAGAATTAATTAAATAAATCATGGATAAAACCTCCTTAAACTATTAAAAATTTAAAATTTAAATTTATGAATATATCTAAGAAGGTATCGATATCAGCTTATTTTTTAGTAGAAAGTTTTTCTTGTATATCGGCTTTTAACTTATTGAAAATTTCAGCATTATCAAGAAGGAACTGTTTTGCGGTATCTCTACCTTGACCCATCCTTTCGCCATAAACTTCGTACCAGGAACCTTTTTTCTCAACTAAATTATATTCAATAGCAAGATCTAATAATTCCCCTTCTTTTGATATACCTTTTCCATAAATAATTTCTAATTGACAAGACTTAAATGGTGGCGACACCTTGTTTTTAACAACTTTAACCGTGACAACATTACCAACAATTAATCCATTTTGTTTTATTGCTTCATTTCGACGAATATCAATTCTTACTGAAGAAAAGAATTTGAGGGCTCTTCCTCCGGTAGTAGTTTCATTACTTCCATAAATTACACCAACTTTTTCTCTAAGCTGATTTATAAAAATAACAGTGCAAGAGCTTTTATTCAAAACAGCAGCAATTCGACGCAAACATTTAGACATCATTCTGGCTTGAGCACCAACTGAATTATCTTCCATTTCACCATCGAGCTCGCATTTTGGAACAAGTGCAGCAACACTATCAACAACGACTAAATCAAAGCAACCTTTTCTAGCAAGTGTTTCAACAATTGTTAAAGCCTCTTCTCCAGAACTTGGTTGAGATAAAATTAAGTCGCTAGTATTAACACCTAAATTTGCTGCATAAATCGGGTCAACTGTTTGTTCTGCATCAATAAAGGCACACATTCCACCTGCTTTTTGGCATTCTGCAATAGCGGTTAAAGCTAAAGTTGTCTTACCACTACTTTCTGGTCCAAAGATCTCAATCATTCTACCTTTAGGATAGCCACCAACACCAAGACATCTATCAAGTAAAATAGATCCACTAGAAATTGCATCAACGCCAACAGGTGGTTTATCACCAAGTCTCATAATCGCTCCGCTTCCATATTCCTTTCGGATTTCACTGAACACGGAGTCTAATTCATCTTTTAATTTTTCTTTGTCATTCATCATAAGATTTACCCCTTTACATACAAGTAGTCAAAAAATCGAGGTATGTGGGGGGTAAAAATTAAAATTATTTACCTAAAATTGATAACAAAGCATTAATTACTGAGTCAACAGACAATTCTCTTACCTTTTCTCTTTCAACTTCAAGTTTTAAAGGAATAGGCCAAACTTGACCTTTATAAAGGATTGCCATATAAACTTCACCAACTCCTGCCTCACCTGGTAAAACATTAGGACCTGCATTACCAGTAAAACTAACACAAATATCGACACCTAGAACTTTTTGACCTTTAATTGCCATTTCTTTTGCTACGCCCCAGCTGACAATGCCATTGGTATCAATAAATTCTTTACTCATTCCTAAAAGTTTAATTTTCAATTCTTCAGAATAAGTTACGAGTGAACCTTTAAAACAATTACTTGCACCGCTCACATCAGTTATAGTTTTAGCAAATAATCCACCAGTAAAAGATTCAACGCTTCCTATTGTTAGACCTTTTCTTGTTAAAACATCGACTAATTGACTTGCATTACTCATTATTTTTTCCTCCAATAAAAACGAATCTATTTTGAATAACATAAATAATTCCACTAATTAATGATGCTAAAGTTGTTAAATAGCAAAAAATCGTTGTGATTTTTAAATAAGGGTTAAATCCATAATCGAAGAAAGAAAATGGAAAACCATTTAAAAATACAAGGGAAATAGAAACCATTTGTAAAACGGTTTTAAGTTTTCCGAAAATATTTGCACTTATAACTATATTTTTCTTAGCAGCCATTAATCTAAGTCCATCAACTACTAAATCGCGAATAATCATCAAAATAACAAGGAAAAATGGAAATTTCATGAGTTGTTCATTTAATGAATTATTAAGCGACACAAAATTAAGTGATAAAAAAATTAGCATTGAATTAACTAACATTTTATCTGCGATTGGATCTAAAAATTTTCCTAAATCAGTTACTTCATTGTTTTTTCTTGCTAAATAACCATCTAAAAAATCAGTTAAACTCGCCACTAAAAAAACAAAAAATAAAATTAACATTATCCAGTTCATAGTTACATTTTCACCAATTTTAAAATTCGCATTGCTGACAAATGGTATATATTGGTCGACAATGTAGATTACAATTATTGCTAAGATTAGTAAAAAAGAAGCAATAATTCTTGATAAAGTAATTTTAGTTGGAAGATTTATTTTCATTTAGTATCCTCTCTTTTTTGAGTAATCAGTCCATAAGCCATGTTCTGTTTTATGCAATCATTTATCTAAGTTACCTTACCCGCCACTATTTAATTCTAGTTTAGGGTTTCCTCTACCAATATTTGAGTTTCTCGCTTGAGGGGTTTACCATCGTTTCACTTTAAATTTTCATTTAAATTCGTCACTGTGGCACTTTATGAAGCATTACTCATGAGTAAACTTTTAGAGATGCTTCGCCGTTATTAGCTCCCTAATACCTAGGATTATTTTTTCTCCTAGCACAATCACTACTGCCATCTCAGGTCAGTGCGAGCATGGACTTTCCTCTAGTCAATAGACCAGCGATTGCATAGACTGAAAGTTATTTTATTTTGCTTGGATCCACTCCCATTTGATAAAATTTTTTCTCGTATTTACTTATCTTTTTGAGCAAATCTAAGTTATCAAGTCGAACAATGTCTGGATTTGCTAAAAATTGATTATGATTTCCACTTAATTCGGCATCTTTTTTACTTAATTCGACACGCAAATTTTGATTATCTTTTTTTAGCTGATCGATTTGAGATTCAAGACCTTTCATAACTCCATCAATCATTCGATAGTCGCTAAGAATTTTATCTAAGAAACTGTCAACTTCATTAGGGTCATATCCTTTTGTATTTTTCTTAAAAGTTTTGTTTAGAATATCCTTACTTGATAGTTGTAATTTCATAATTTTCTTAGCTCTAAAATAATTATATTTTAGAGGACTGCTAAATTCAATAAAAAATCCGTTGTCATCAACAATTTATGTTTCTATAATTTAAGCATATGAAAAAATTGCAAAAGGTATTAAAAAATAAAAATAAAATCATTTTTTTAGATTTTGAAGGAACAGAAACTAGTCAAGAAATTATTGCAATTGGAGCAATAAAAGGTTCGCTTGATAATAAGTTGAACTTTAAAGAAAATTACAAAAAATTTAAAGTTTTTGTTATACCAAAAAATCCTGTTGGAAAAATAATCGAATCTTTAACCAATATCAATGATGATTTTTTAAAAATAAATGGCGTATATTTTAAAAACGCTTTAGAAAAATTTTCTAATTTTGTAGGAGCTAATCCTGAAGAATATCTTTATGTAACTTATGGTAATTATGATATAAGGCTTTTAAGAAACACTGTTTTATTAAATAAAATTAAAAATAGTGAAGTTTTAAACTCTTTTTATAAAAATTACTTCGATTTTTCTTCTTTTTTACATCAATTTATTAGAAGAAATAATGGTCAATATATCTCTTTAAAAGATGCTTTAAAAGTTTTTAATTCAACCTTTATAGGCGAAGAACATGATCCGTTAAGCGATGCTATTAATTTATCTCGCCTATTTAACTTATTTAAAAATCAAAAAAATATTTTGTTAACAGAATATAAGAAAACTATCGAACATCATTCAAATTTACCTACTGCAATAAATAAAGCTATTTCATTATTAAATGAAAATAAATCGATTAGTTACGATGAATATTTAAAACTATTTGAGGATGAATTAAAGTGATAAATTACCCATTTTTTAATGAAAATTATAAAAAAGTAACTTCTTATAAAAATCGAGGCATGTCTTTTGAAGAAAGAATTAATGTAACTAATAATTATTACTTAAATAACGATATAGCCTTAATTTTTAAAAGAACAACTCCAATTAAAGTCATTGAATTTAATAATCAATCTAAACTTATTACTAAAGCAGTATTCGAAAAAGATTCTACTACTGATTATAATGGTGTTTATAAAGGGAGATACTTAGATTTTGAGGCTAAATCAGTTACTTCAAAAACTTCTTTTCCTTTGCACAATATTAAAGAGCATCAAATTACTCATCTTAAAGATGTCATTAAAAATGGAGGGACTTCTTTTTTCTTAATCGAATTCTCAACTCTAAATAAAATTTATTTATTAAAAACAATCGATTTACTTGATTATATAAATTCTTCCAATAAGAAAAGTATCAGCCTAAAAGACTTTGAAATTAAAGCATTTTTGGTTAATCAATATATCAATAAACCTGTTGATTATTTAGAAAATATTGAAAAAATATTTAACTTTTAGAGGCTTTTTTACATATAGAAGCCAATTTACAGTTTTCACATATAGGGTTTTTAGCCTTACAAAAATATCTACCAAAATGAATAAACTGATGATGAAGCTTTATATAATCTTTTTCTAAAAAAATCTTCTTTAAAGTTTCTTCTACTTTAGTGACACTATCATTCTCATTACATAAGCCTAGTCTTTTTGACACTCTTTCAACATGTGTATCCACTGGAAATTCTGGAATTTTAAATAGTTCGATATGAACAACGTTAGCAGTTTTATTTCCTACCCCTGGTAAACTCATTAACTCAACTTTATTAATAGGAACCTTTCCATTAAATTTTTCATCGAGTTCTTTAGCAATTTCTATTACATTTTTAGCTTTATTTTTAGCTAGTCCTAAAGGTTTAATTATTTCGTATACATCTTCATATTTTGCATTTTTCAAACTTTCTAAATTTTTATATTTATTAAATAAAATTTCAGTAACTTTATTTACTTTTTTATCGGTAGTTTGAGCGCTTAACATTACCGCAATTAAAAAAGAATAATCGGTTGTATAATTTAATTCACATTTAGCATTCGGTAGTAATTCATCAAAATACTCTTTAATCAACTTAGCTTTTTCATTTAATGTCATTACCTTCACGATCCTCGCTTTTAAGTTTGCTTATTATGATTTTATCGATGTAATTAATTGATAATTTCTTTCTTTTTTTAGCTTCTAATAAAGAATCAATTATAATATTTTCATCTACTTTGTCATTAATCCAATTTTCAATTCGATCAATTTCAATAGGAGATAGGGATCTATTAAACTCTTTCATAAATCTTTCATAAACTTTTTCTCTAATTCTTTCTAATTCTTCATTTTCTTTATTTTCTTCATCGGTAAATAGACTTTTTTCAAACATTTTATAAGTTATCTTTTTTATTTTATCAATTGAAGTATAAACTTTTTCTCCATCAGTCAAAAATTCGACATAACCTTTAGTGAATAAGCTTGATAAAGAGACATCAATCTCATTAATTGATAGATTCATTTTTAATGCAAGTAAATCGTTAGTTACAAATTCATTACCTTGCTCAATAAGATGAGAAATCATTAAAATAACAATTACTTCATTTTCAGTTAAATTTAATTCTTTATAATATTCGAGTAATAGATAATAAAAATTTAGCGCATTAGCTCTTTCAAATTTCATAATGATTCCTTTCTAATTTCTTCTTTTATTTTTTCTTTATTTAATTCATTTAATAAATATTCGTTTTCTTTTAATAATTTTAAAGTTTCGTTACTTGTTGTTAAATTATATTTTTTAATAAATCTATAAGCTCTAAGAATTCTTAGTGGATCTTCTTTTATTCTAGTAAGCGGATCCCCAATAAATCTTAGAAAACGATTTTTTAAATCAACAATTCCTAATTTTGAAGGATCAATTACATTATAATTTTTATCAATATACAAAGCATTTATTGTAAAGTCTCTTCGTAAATAATCTATATTAATATCTTTAATAAATTCTATTTTACTAGGATGTCGATGATCAATATAGTCACTTTCTTTTCTTAAAGTTACAATTTCAATTTTTTTATTTAAGACCTTAGTTTTTATAACACCATATTTAATAAAACAATCGTCACAATCTAAGAATTTAGTAATTTCACTAGGTAAAGCATCACTTACAAAATCATAATCTTTTAATGTTAAATTAAGTAAATAATCTCTACTTAATCCACCGACCATATAAATATTAAATCCATGTTCATAAAATAACTGCACTAAATAATCAAATATTTCAACCATAAAATTATTATAACAAAAAAGACCACTATTTCAGTGATGGTCTTTTTATGAAATAAATTATTAATTTTATTATTTAACTGTTTCTTTAAGCAATTTAGATGGTTTGAAACCAACAGTTCTTGTTTCAGGAATTGTTATCTTTTCACCATTTAAAGGACTTGTGCCTATTCTCTCTTTCTTAACTTTTATTTGAAACACACCAAACCCAGAAAGTTTAACGCTTTCACCATTTTCAAGAGCTTTTTGAACTTTGCTTAGAAAAACATCGACAGCTTTTTCAGCGTCTTTTTTAGTCATACCGACTTCTTCAGCAACAGCCACAACTAAATCTGTTTTATTCATAGTTTAAATCTCCTTTTGTATTTATAAAATAGCATAAATAAAAAACTTTAACAATTATTAATTTTTGTTAAACTAGAGACATTCATTTTTAAGTGGTCTCTCCATTAAAACACTAACTAAATTACTAGGTTTTTCACCTTTATATAAAACATCGTATATAGCAAAAGTTATAGGCATTACGATATTATTTTTAATTGCAATATCATATACAGTTTTAGTAGCAACTACACCTTCAATGGTTCGATTTTCATCTAAAACGATGGTTTTTCCGTCGTTTTTAATACCAATTTCATACCCAGCACTAAAGTTTCTAGATTCATCAGTGTTACATGTTAAAACTAAATCGCCTAAACCTGTTAAGCCTAAAAAAGTAGAGTCTTTTGCCCCAAAAAATTTACCAAAACGCTTAATTTCAGCAAGTCCTCTAGTAATTAAAGCAGCTTTTGTATTTTCTCCATATCCTAAACCCTTAACAATGCCACTACCGATAGCAACAATATTTTTTAAGGCAGTCCCAATTTCTGCACCAATAACATCAGTTAATGTGTAGACCCTAAAATAGCTGTTTGAAAATAATTGTTGAACTTTTTTTGCAATTTTAAGTTCATTTGACACACTACAAACGCAAGTTAAATTATGATTTATTACTTCTTTAGCAAACCCAGGTCCTAAAATGGAACATAATTTAATTTCATAAGGTAAATCAAAAAATATATCTTTAATAAATTCAAGAATTGGTTTCTCTGTTTTTGGTTCAAAACCTTTTGCGACATTAATTATTAATTTATCACTGTTTATATATCCTTTTATTTCATAAATAAGGTCATATAAAAATTTAGTAGGAACTGCAATTAGTAAAATATCTGCATTCTCAACTATTGTCTTTAAATTAAATTCAACTACTAGATTACTACTAAATTTGTACCAATTAAAGACTTCGAAAGTTTTATTATTTAAAAAATAATTGAGTTTTAAAGGGTTTTTGTCGTAAATAAAGATTTCTTCGTTTGAATTTTCACTTAGCACAGCTGTTAAGGCAGCCCCCCAAGCACCAGTCCCTATAACACCTATTTTCATATATCTTTATTCTTATTCCTACACACTAAATTTATCGGAGATCCGATTAATTCAAAAGAATCTCTGATTCTATTTTCTAAGTACCTTAAATATGAAAAATGCATCCAAGAAGGATTATTGCAAAATAAAGCGATTGTCATAGGCTTAACATCAACTTGCTGAGCATAGTAAATTCTACATCTTCCACCATTAAAATCTGGTGTTTCATTCATCATCTGAGCTTCTTGAATTATTTCATTTAATACACTAGTTTTAATTTGATATGTATAACTATCGTACACTTTTTTAATAAGTGGCATTATTTCTTTTATTCTTTGATTAGTCATAGCACTAACATACAAAATAGGTGCATAATCTAAAAATTTAAATTGTTTACGAATATTTTTACTAAATTCATTCATGGTATTATTATCTTTAACAACTAAATCCCATTTATTAACTAAAATTATGATTGCTTTTTTTGAATCGATAGCATATCCAACAACATGTTTGTCTTGTTCAGTTATTCCTTTTTCACCGTCAATAACTAATAGACATATATTACTTTTATCAATAGCTCTTAAAGCTCTTAACGCAGCATATTTATCGATTGCTTCGTATATTTTACCACGCTTTTTTAATCCTGCAGTATCTATAATTGTATATTTATCATCTAAATAATTAAAACTCGTATCGATTGCATCTCTAGTCGTTCCTTCGATATTAGAAACGATAACTCTTTCTTCATTTAAAATAGCATTTACTAAACTAGACTTACCGACATTTGGTCGCCCAATTAAAGAAAACTTAATAGTAGTATCATTATTTGTATTTTCTTCTTTTGGTAGATATTTTATTACTTCATCTAAAATATCACCAATTCCTATTCCATGGACTCCACTAGTCGCAATAGGATCACCAACTCCAAGATTATAAAATTCATAAATATTATTTTTTAGTTCAATATTATCTATTTTATTAACGGCTAATACAACAGGCTTTTTAGATTTATGCAAAATTGAAGCAACTAATTTATCATCATCTGTAACTCCAATTTTACCATCAGTTACAAATAAAATGACATCGGCTTCCTCAATAGCTATTTCAGCTTGCATTCTAATTTGTACTTGAAAAGGTTTATCTTCAATTTCAATTCCTCCAGTATCAATGACATTAAAATCTTTAGTTAGCCAGCTTGCTCTAGCGTAAATGCGGTCCCTTGTTACACCTCTAATTTCTTCTATAATTGACTTTTTTTCTCCAATGATGCGATTAAAAATAGTCGATTTTCCTACTGAAGGACTACCAACTATCGCTAATGTCCCAATACTCATATATTTATACCTTTTTCTTTTATAATTTTTAATATATTATTAGAAACTTCCTCAATTGACATATAAGTTGTATCAATTGTTATAGCATCATCGGCTCTTTTTAAAGGGGAATATTCACGATGAGAATCGATATAGTCTCTTTTTTTAAGATTTTCTAAAATCTCCTCAAAACTACATTCAATTCCTTTTGCTAAATTTTCCTTATATCTTCTTTTTGCTCTTTCATTAACTTCAGCGACTTGAAAAATCTTAACATCTGCAAAAGGGAGTACATAACTTCCAATATCTCTACCATCCATGACGACATTATGATTATAAGCAATTTTTCTTTGAGCTTCGATTAAATGAGTTCTAACATCTTTATAAGTTGATATATAACTTACATTATCATTTACTTCTTTTTCTCTAATTTCTTTCGAAACATCGATTCCATCAAGTGTTACATTATTTTCTTTATTGAAATCAATTTCAATTTTATCAATTAATTTAATACTTTCTTTTTCGTTTTTAGGGTCGATTTTATTTTTTAAACATGCATAAGTAAAAGCGCGATACATCGCTCCAGTATCTACATATAGATAATTAAGTTTTTTTGCAACAATTTTTGCTATTGTAGATTTTCCACTACTACTTGGACCATCAATTGCTATTGCGTGATATTTCATAAATAATTAACACCATAATATATAAATAAAAAGATAATAACTAAAGTTACAATACTTAAAATACTATAATAAATTAAGTTTTTCTGAATTCTTTTCTTTTTAAATTCAATAATTAAAGGGTGAAGATTAGAGCTATTCTTTTTAGCTTTTAAAGCTCGTTCTTCTTTTTCTTCTTCACTAATCTCTATGATTTCATCTCGATAATTTTGAAATTTTTCTTCTCTAGTTAATTCTTTTTTTGCCATAAACTTATTTTAGCATAATAAAGTCATGATTTTACATAAAAACTAATTAGGAAAAAGTGATATAAAACGATGTAAATATAATAAATATATTATTTTAACCATTTAAATAATTACATATAATGACTTAGACGATAGAGGGTACTTATATGAAAATGTATAGCAATAGAGAAAAATGTATAGGTTGTAGAGTTTGTATTGATTTTTATCCTGAAGCTTTTGAAATGGATGAATTTGGTAAAGCTATAGCGATTGACGAATTACCATCTTCTAAAAACGAAGATGCTGTAGAAAAATGTCTAGTGGCAGCAATTACAACTTCTAAATATTATGTTAATAGGTAACTTCTTTTATTTAAATTTAACTAGATATTTTAACGAATAAACTATAGAAATTTTCATTGATTTACAAAAATAAATGATTAAACTATAATAATCGATATGGAGGATTAATCAATGAAATTAAAAATTGAAGAAGGTGCTTGTATTGGCTGTGGATCATGTGCAAGTATGTTTCCAGAAGCTTTTGAAATCGGTGAAGATGGTTTAGCAAGAGTTATTGGTGAACTTAACGAAGAAGAAGCTACACAAGTAATTGAATCTTGCCCAGCAGGTGTTATTAGTAAAGCTGAATAAACACTAAAAACAGTTTAAAAATTCATAAAAAGGCTCTAAAAGCCTTTTTATTTTTTTGTTTTTATTTATTATTTAAATTGTTGTTTGTTATTTCTTCATCCTTTTTAACTTTAGGAGTGTTCTTCTTTTTCCTTTCAAAATCAATTAAAAATCTAATAGGTTTATAAATTATAAATGTAACAAATAATACAATTGCGATTTTAATTAAATTAAATGGAATAAGTACTGTATAAATTACTCTTGGATCAGTTAAAGATGTCATATTAGACAAACTAGGGACAACTTTAAACATTCCTATAACTGCTTCTTCAGTATAAACTAATCCATATAAAGGGTAAATTATATATAAACCTAAAACACTGCTCATAAATAATTCGCAAATTCCACCAACACCTAAAGCTAGTAGAGCTCCTTTAATGCTATGAAATTTTTTATAGATTAATCCGGCAGGAAAAATTAAAGAAAAAGTATACAAAAAATCTGCTAAAACACCAATTCCTAAGTTACTTCCAAAATCCATTGGTAACTTAATTAAAGATTTAATGATTAAAATAAAAGTTCCAACAAAAGGACCATAAGCAAATGTCGAAATTAAAATTGGGATTTCATCGAAATGAAGCTGTAAGAAACTAGGAAAAAATGGTAAAGAAAATTGTAACCCTGGAACACAAGCAAGAATCACCGCCACTGCGCTAAAAATAGCAATGGCACTAATGTTTTTTAAAGTGAAATATTTTTTCATAAAAAAAGACCTTTCACTTCAGGTCAAATAAAATATACTTCTTCCATCCAGACTTTACTGTTGCTACTAGAATTTCACTAGTTCGATCAAATTGATTCGTGGAGTTTACCACCAGTGAGGATTTTCACCTTCCCCTGAAGTACCTAAATTATGAACTAATTACTTTCTTTAAGCAATTGATTTATTTTATCTAATAATATTTCTTGTTCTTCTTTACTATCCGTTAAAATAATAATTTCGTTATTTTTAGTAAAAATCTTGCAGTTCTTAGATTTTTTTTCTTTTTTATTTACTAAATCTTCTATTTCTCTAACGTTTAATTTTTCTTCGTATATTAATTTAGTCATCTTTAAAGCTTCTCCATTATCAAGCCTAGAAATAGCTTTAGCGTGTCCATAAGTTAATTTATTATTAACAATATCTCTTAAAATTTCTTTAGGTAAATTTAATAATTGTAAAATGTTAGATATTTGTCCAGGAGATTTCTTAAGTAATTTAGCTAAATCCTTATTGCGATAATTAAATTTATCTTTTAAGTTTTTTAAAATATAAGCGACTTCTATTACATTATAAGAGCGTTGTTCTAAAGTATCGGCAAGTAGTATTAAAAGGGTTTCTTCATCATCGAAATTTTCAATAATAACAGAGACTTGTTTAAAATCTAATTTCTTACAAGCAATAAAAAGTCTTCTTCCGATAACAATTTCATAGCGATCACTCACTTTTCTAATGATTAAAGGGCGAATTAAACCATTTTCTTTAACATTTTCTTCGTATTCTTTTAAATTTTTTTCTGCAATTTTAGCTTTTTTAATGAATTGATTGTCATCAATTAAATTTAATGGAACATATTTAACTTGTTCTAAAGAGTAATTTTTCTCGATTGTA
>JADIMY010000050.1 GCA_017694345.1 Candidatus Onthovivens merdipullorum
TATACCAGCATTAGGACACAAATGGAGTTCTTCATATACAACAGAATATGAGTATGCAGGGAGTGGAACAGGTAAGAATCCGCAACATTATGTATATCATGTTTACACATGTACTAGAAGTGGGTGTAATGCAGAAAATAAAGTTTCACAAGGATTACCAGATTATTGTTCACCTGTCATAACTGATCAAGCCCCAGGCGTATATGTAGCATACAAATGTTCTGAATGTGGTCATAGGTGGTCGGTTTATTCTTAATTGCAAGATTATTTTTTATACCAGCACTTGAACATTCTTACGGTGCAGTAACATATGTTGGATTAAAACCATATGACGCTTCTGCACACGTTAATGTTTACAAAGAAAGATGCACAAGATGCGGCTACAGTCATGAATATAATGGTTCCTATTCAGCCCATGAATTTGTAAGTCAAGGTGTTCACGGAAATAAAGAATATTTCTATTGCAGGGATTGCGGTTATACAAAATTAGTTCCAGTAAGCTAATAAAAAAGAGGGATTAAGCCCTCTTTTTTTAAAGTATTGATTCTTGCTTTGTATTTCCACATGTTGGGCATCTGAAATATTCAGAACTACCATGGACGCCTTGTGATACCCATGTACAACCAGACCAACCTCCGTGCCATTCTTCCGAAGCTCCACACCTTGAACATGTATGCCTATAGAGAGGAGCATGAGAATTTGCTGAAGTTGGTTCATAACCTAAATTTTGTGTTGAACCCCAATTATGTCCGAGTGCTGGTATAAAAATTTTATTTGTAATGACTATACCCACAAACCGAACATACTTCTAAGTTAGAAGGACCATATCCAGGATATTTATAGGAATGTCTTTCTTGCCCATAGGTGCTGCTTGATACTTGTCCACAACGAGAACATTTTTGAGAAATCATTTTTAAATGATATGTATCATCTACAAGTTGATATGTGTAATAATTTGAACCCCATGAATGTCCGAGTGCTGGTATATTTTAAGATTCAAATGTATAGCTATTAGTATAATAACCATAGTGATTACATTTTGTACAAGTTCCATACGTTCTACTTCCAGTCGTATAAAGATAACGAATACTATGTGTATATTGTCCTATAGTACTTACTTCATAATAATTACATCTAGAACAATCATAACGATGCCCTTGAAGGCATTGTGTTGGACCGCCGTAAGTGTATGCTGTTGATGTAAATGTTAAATCGTGTCCTAGAGCTGGTATAAAAAATAATCTTGCAATTAAGAATAAACCGACCACCTATGACCACAATCACTGCAACGATATTCAATATAAACTCCTGATCCTACACCTCCAATAGGAACTCCATTACATGATTTTACGCCGGTAAGATATCTTTCTTCAGCATCGCATCTAGAGCAGCTTTTAACTTGATATACATAATGTTGTGGATTCTTACCTGTTCCACTCCCTGCATACTCATATTCTGTTGTATATGAAGAACTCCATTTATGTCCTAATGCTGGTATAGGAACATTAATATTTATATTTACTTACATTTTTAATTTTTCCGTTCTTATTTTCCTCACAAATATCAGCATCGGAAATATTTACATATATTTCAGTTGTTTTAATTGATGAATGACCTAATATAACCTTCAGTTTAAACATATTGCTATTATATTTAATCCAATCACTAGCAAATTTATGCCTTAAGTTGTGTGGAAATAATTTATGATTTTTATTTACTTTTAATTTAATTGCAATTCGATAAAGCGATCTTCTAAAACTATCGTATTTATAAATTTTATTTTTATCTGAAAAGAATAAGCTGTCCGTATCCCATTTATTATTAAGACTTCTAATTTCTAGATATTTTTTTATTTCTTCAAGAATATTTTGATTAATCGGTACAAGTCTTTCTTTGTATGTTTTAGTGTTTCTAATTAATATAGTTTTGTTCTTTAAATCAACATCGTTTATTTTTAAATTTAGACATTCGTTGCATCTTAATCCACTTGTTAAAAGTATTAGAAAAATAACTTTGTTTCTTAAATAAGGAAATGGATCTTTGCTTCTTTCAATCTTTCTATTATATAGATTTATTATTCTTTGAATCTCGTTATCTTGAAGATAATATTTAACTTTCTTTTCAAGCTTAAAAAGCATATATGGTTTAAAAGGTATTATCCCTTGATAATAGTTGTAGTCAGATAATTTTTGATAAAAAGATTTAACTATTGAATAAACTTTATTTGCATATTGTTTGCTGGTAGAAGTAGCCAATTCGTTTAAAAAGGTTCTAACTTCTTCAATAGAAACATCATCAAGATATTTATTTCTATGTTCTAAAGCAAACTTTATGAATAAATCAATTGCTCTAGAATATCCTTTTTTAGTCCTTTCTTTAAGTTGATAAATAATCTTCTCAAAATAGATATTTTTTGCATCTATAATTTTTATTTTGTTTTTCATTTTTTCCTCCGTCGAATAAGTAAAAATTGTTTAAAATAAACAAATTTATTTTTAGATTATATCTATTTTTGAGTTATTAAATGTTCAAAATTAATGATTGTTATCGTATTTATAGGGTATTTAAAGTATTTTTATTTAATTGCAAAAATTTGCTTGATTTTGACAAAAATTTATTTATAATATAGTTATACGATAAAAATTTGTTAAAATTTGACAAATATTTAAAGTAATAAATGTATGAAATTATGGAGGACAGTAAATTATGAGAAATTCACATTTATTATTAACAGCTATGGCTAGCATTTTAACTATTGGAGGATTAGTTTCTTGTCAAAATAAAGAAACAGTAGTTGAAAATGAAAAACCAGTTGAAAAAACAACTAAAAAAGAAGAACAAGTCCAAAGACAAGAGTACGAAATTAATTTTATTGACGACGACTTAATTAAAGTACCCGCTGGAACTTATTCTTCCGATCTTTATTATAATGGTGAATACAAAAATTCTGAAGGTGAATATCTAACACACGATCAAGTTGGTATTAAAATGTTAGAAAATCTATCTGCTTATCTTTATAAGGAAGCAAAAACTGATGGCACAGTTAATCTAGATACAATTAAAGATATTTTATCTTTTGATTACATTGCTTATCACACCAACGTTAATAACTACGGTTCATCAGCAGTTATTTATAATGAATTCATCGAAAATTATAACAGCTTAACAAAAGTAGTCGATGATGAAAAAGAAGATGCAAAATTAGATACTTTCTATTTTGATTATAAAGATTTAAGAGCTCCTACTGGATCATATTCAAGTGATGTTTATTATTTAAATGAAGAACATTCTCGTCTTTCAAAAGACATTTATGTTGATATGCTTGAAAATATGAATGAATATTTTGTTGATTCTTTAATTAGTGGAAGTGAAATCGATGAAGATTATCTTAAAGAATTAATGACTACTAAATATATTGCTTATCATACAAATGTTAATAACTATGGATATAACCATTCAGCTTATTATAACTTTGTAAAGGGAGTTTCATTGGAATAATATTGATTTAAAACATTTTAGCCTTTAAAATAATTGTATAAAAATGACAAAAATTTAATTAGAGGTTAAAGATGTCGATTAGCGAATTTACTCCCTTACAACAATTATTATTCTTATATAATTTAAGAAATTTAGCTTTATCATCAACTTTAAATGTTAATAATCATACTTTAGATAGCATTATTAAAAATAATGTTCCAGCACCTAGAATTGATATTTTAAAGAAGATAAGTGCTTATCTTAATGTATCAATTGATTTAATCGTTAACAATTCTTTAGATTATTCGATTAAGATAGAAAATAAGAGTTTTAAAAAACCAATTTATATAGGGTTTTATGAATATATAATTCTTAGATCTCGTTTAATGATAAAAGACGTTGTTTCGAATAATGCTATCAAGCATGAGATTAAAAATGATTCTTTAGATATTTTTAAAAACCATTTTGATTTATCAAAAAAAATTTTTGAAGAAAATGAAAACATAGAATTAGTAAATCCTATTCATTTAATACTTTTTATACCAAATAATAAAGCTTATATGTTTAAAACAAAATATAATGAATATTTAGAATATTTATGTGAAGTTATTGATAAAGTTTATAGTAGTTCTTTTGCAAAAAAACAAAAAAACATACTAAAAAATAATATTTTTTCAAAAACTCTAGAAGAATCACTAGGTTCTCCTGATCCTGAAAAAATTAAAAAATATATCCAAAGAATGGAGGAGAAAAAAGGAGATGGTATTAAATAAAATATTTACTAATCCTATTCGTTTACTTTTATGCCTTTATAATTTTTCTTTAAGAGATGTAGCAAAAATCTTAAACGAGAAAGAAGGATTTGTTTATAAAAGTATAAGGAACTATGATTTCTATAATAAACCATATTCGTATATTGAAAAAATTGCTACCTTCCTTAATATTTCTCAAGACCTATTAGTTAAAAAAGATTTAAATAAATCAATAAAAGTTGAAGCAATTAATAAAATAATTTATTTAAATTTTAATGATTATCTTAACATTAGATTTAAAGGATTAATTGTCGAGAATTATGATAGTAATGACAAAAAAATTTATCGTAAAATCGAAAATGTTGACTTGCTTAAATTACTTCTTGATCAAAATAAAAATGAATTAAAATCTTTTCTAAAAAAACAGAAAAATGTTGATCAAATTAATTTATGTTTAATTAAAGTAAAAAATGTCAGTTATAAAAGAAAAACTTTTGATGAGATTTTAAAATATTTTTCTAACAAAAATGAATAAATTTATAGCTTATGAAGATTATGATATTGCTACTTTGATTAATGTTTGGATTAATGAACTTAAAAATCATAAATTTATAGAAAAAATAGAAGATGAAGAAAGATTTAAAGATTTTCTTTCTATTGAAGCTGAAGTGCTTAATCTAAACTATTTAAACTATTTGCTCTATACATTCTTAAACAGTCTTGAAAATAAAGAAGATAAAATTAATAATAAATTCAATTATTTTGTTAATTCTATTTCAATAAATGAAAAGGCATATAAGCTAAAGATTCGTTATATTAATGAATTTTATAAAGAAAAGTTTGATAGATGATTATTATAGATATCTATAAGGTTTAAGGCTAGGACAATCCTAGTCTTTTTAATTAATGATTTTGTTAATGCAATCAAAGTTCAATGCGTAGAAATTGGTTAATATATGAATAACTATATGCAAAGAAAAATCGCTAAAGCCAAAGAAGAAGGAATTGATTTGTTTTTAGGGCAAAATCTCTATGAAAATAAGCAGGATTCCATCTGGTATGACGGTTTAATAGCTTCTTTTACTTACAACAATAGATATGAAGTAAAAGTTGTGGCAACTGGAGATACAAAAGTTAATATAGATGGTTGTACTTATAAATTTCCAAATTGGGATGACCTTTACGAAAACAGGATAAAATCTGATCATGACCTTTTTAAAAAACTAAATAACGGAACCTTTGGATGGTTAGAGAATAATTGGTTTGAATATTCTATTTATGATAAAGAGAAAGACGATTATTTAACTGATTTTTTAGAAACCGATAATGTTTTAGATGATTTAGAAGATGCTTTGGATATAAAAGGATATATTTCTTTTATTAATGAGTATGAAAAAGAAAATAATAAAGAAAGGGAAAGATAA
>JADIMY010000051.1 GCA_017694345.1 Candidatus Onthovivens merdipullorum
TTTTCATTAAATAAAACTCTTTAAAATTTCATAAAACCCTGCAAATCCTAATTATTTTAGATTAATTCCATTCAACAGTTATTTTCATTCCTTCCTTATATGTATAGTCCCAATTTTTATTCCAATTTGAAGGTTTTTCATTAACCATACAATGAACTAATAAGTCAACGCTATTATGATTAAAAACTAATTCGCCCATTACTTCTACACCTGCAGGAATAGTTATTTCTTCTATAGAACAATTACTGAAAGCCTGACTTCCAATATAAGTTAAATTTGGACATTCACCTAAATTAACTTTATTTAAAAATGAACAGTTATAAAATGCTCCTTCTTTAATTATTTCAATACTCTTTGGCAAAATAATTTCTGTAATTTTTAAACGTGCGAAACTTCTTACGCCTATATATTTTAAAGTGTCAGGTAAAGTCAATATATTAACTGAGTAAGCTTTACTAGGAAATAATGAGGTATCTTTACCATCACTAATTCCAACTACGCCATCTTTAACATTAAACTCAGTCATTTTAACATTCTTAATAGCAACTAACCAATTATCTATATATAATCCATTATTTTCCCAATTTGATTCAGTATCATAAATAGTTGTTCCGCTAAATGCACCATAACCTATTGAAGTAACAGTTGATGGAATGTTAATACTTTCTAATTTATAAAGACTAGAAAACGCAGATTTACCAATAAACTTTAAACCTTCTGGAAGATTAATCTTTGTTAAATTTTTTCCATTGTTTGTAAAAGCATTTTCAGCAACTACTATAGTTCCTTCTTTTACAGTAATTTCATTTAAATCTAATAAATCACTATTAGTTGTTATTAAATAATTATCAATATACAAAATTCCATTAACCCAATTATTTTTATCGTTGAAATATCCTGAACCATAAAAAACGCTTCCAATTAAATTAATAGGATTAGAAGGTAAACTAATATCCATAAGTGAACTACATCCGCTAAAATCATTAGTCCCTATTTCAGTAATTGTTTCAGGTATTTCAATAGATTTTAAACTAATACAATTTTCAAAACTCATATCGCCAATACTACTTGTATTATTTAAATTTATAGTTTCTAATTCCTTACAATCTTTAAAAGCATAGTTCCAAATTTCTTTGAATGAATTTGGAGCGTTAAATTCTTTTATTGCAGTATTACTAAAAGCATCATTTCTAATTTGAACTAAAGATGTTGGTATATTGATTTTAGATAAAGAATTACATTGTTCAAAAGCATAATCTGGTATAACTTCAATCGTATTTGGTAAGACTACCTCTTTTAAGTTAACGCATCCTTGGCACATTTTGTAACCTAAAGTTTTAACAGTTTCTGGTATAACAAGTTTTGTAATAAATTTATTATTTAGAAAAAGTTCTTCCCCTATTTCTTTTACTTCAATATCATTAACAACCATTGGAATAGTAATTTCATTATTTTTTTCATTTATTCCATCTATAGAGACCAAAACACCATCATTATTAACATTGAAGATGACATTATCTATAAGTTCTTCTTCCCATTTAGCATAAAGAGTAATATCTTTTGTAACTTCAAAAGGAAAGTTAACTTTGCTTATAAATGTTTCTTCTAAATACCATCCTAAGAAAGTATAGCCTTCTTTAGTAGGGATAGGTTCTATTAAAATTTCATTTGTCTTTAAGTCATTAACACCTTTACCACCATTTAATTCAAAATGAACATTATAAGTATTTTCTTCCCATTTAGCATAAAGAGTAATATCTTTCGTAACTTCAAAAGGAAAGTTAACTTTGTTTTTAAATGTTTTTTCTAAATACCATCCTAAGAAGGTATACCCTTCTTTAGTAGGAATAGGTTCTTCTAAAATTAAAGAGGTTATTAATGGATCCATTTTATTTCCCCCATTTGTTTCAAAAGTTACTTGAAATTCATCAACAGGTTCAATAATCTCTTCATAAAAACTATAAACATTAACATCCTCATCTAAACTAATATTTAAATATGTGTCTTCTTTCAATTCATTTTTAAAAGAATTATTATCAAAAAACCAGCCTTTAAACTCATAATTATCTTTTTTAGGTGCACTAGGAAGGCTTATTGATTCATTTCCAGAAGTTTTAATCGATGTAAATAAAATATCATCTACATAAAAACTTATAGTATGTTTAGCTGGATCAATATTACTAATTTCTTCATAAAATGCATAACTATTTATATTTTCAAGTAATGGTTTATCAGCAAAATAATCGCTTGTAAGTTCTTCACTCCAAATACCCTTATCTAAAAACCAGCCTTTAAATTCATAATTATCTTTTTTTGGTGCACTAGGTAAAGAAATATTTTCGTTTCCCTTGGTATTTATGGTACTTATTAAAGTATCATCATCATAAAAAGAAATTGTATATAGATTATTAGTTCCTTTACAAGAAACTAATAAAGACATAGGTAATCCTAATATTAATGCCCCTTTAAATAATTTAGTTTTATTTCTTTTCATAAACAACCCCCCAATAAACGCAATATCAATAATATAAATACATGATTCACTTATAT
>JADIMY010000052.1 GCA_017694345.1 Candidatus Onthovivens merdipullorum
ATATTTATTAAGAAAAAGTGGTTTTAGTAAAACACTTTTTGCTGTAGAAAATAAAATAGGACCATACAATCATTTATTAGAAAATATTTCAAAATTTAAATTAAATAATATAAAAACATCTTTAAGCGATGGACTTAGCAATTTAAAAAGTGATATAAAAACCGTAGTTATTGCTGGAATGGGCTTTGACACAATTAAAAAAATTATTATGGATAATCTAAAACGACTTGATTCCATCGAATATTTTGTAATAGATTCTCATACAAATTTTAGTGAAGTCAGGCCTTTTTTTAAAAAAATAGGATATTTTGTTGAAAACGAAGTTTGCTTATATGAAAATAATATATATTACGAAATAATAGTTTTTTCTAAAAAAAAGAAAAGTCATAGCGACTTTGAATTAAAATATGGTCCATTGTTTTTAAAAAATAAACCAATAGACTTTATAAATTATTATAAAAAAGAAATATCAAAATTAGATAAGATATTAAACATTAAAAGTTTAGATGAAAACAAAAGAACATTAGTCAAAAATGAACTTAAAGAAATAAGGAGTTTTTTATGAAAACAACGAAACTTTTAAGAGCGTTAGCTAAAAATTTTCCTAAAAAAATAGGAAAAAAATATCACGATCCAATCGGCTTACAAACTGGAAAATTAAAAGAAGAGACAAATAATATTTTACTTTGCTTGGATTTTGATGAAGCCGTCTTTGAAATTAAGAAAAATGAGTTAACAAATAAAAAATATGATTTAATTATTACGCATCATCCTTTTATTTTTGGAACTAAAAGAAATGTTTTTAAGCATGATATAAATAAAGAAATTCTATGTTCAAAAATTGATGAACTTAATATTCCAATTTATTCATTTCATACTAATTTTGATGAAGGAAAAGATGGAATGAATGATGCTTTAGCTAATAAACTAGGATTATTAAATATCAAACCACTTGAAGGCGACCCAATGGCACGCGGTGGAAACTTAAAAAAACCAATGAATATTTATGAATGTGCTGCTTTTATTAAAAAAGCTCTTAATGTAAGTTATGGATTATTACTCCCTTATGGAAAAAACGAAATTTCAAACATTGCAGTTGTAGGTGGAGGAGGATGGAGAACATTTAGAATCGCTCAAGACGAAAATTATGATTTATTTATTAGTGGTGATATTCCCCATCATGGTAGAAGAGAAGTTATATCATATAAATACAATTACTTAGATTTACCTCACGAAATTGAAAATATTTTTATTGATCAAATGTTTAATATTTTAAAAGCTATTGATAGCAATTTAAATATAGATAAAGTGATACACGAAAAAGAACCTATAGTGATCTAATATATTTAAAAATCTTTTCAACCAACTCATTTGGTGTTGAAGTACCAGAAAAAATAACATATTGTTTTTCTTTATCAAATTTAATTTTATTTACATCCTCAAAATTTGAAATAAGATAAAATTCATTTATTTTAGTAGATTTTTGGCATATTTTTAGTAAAGAAATAGTATTACTTGATGTATTACTACCAATTATAATTGGTATTTTTTTATTATTAATTTCACTAATAAGATGTTTTTGTCGTAGGCTACATTCATTACAATAAGATTTAGAAATTTTTAAATCTGGATAATCAACTTTTATTTTTTTTAAAGCTTCTTTAATATCGTTCTTTGTTAAAGTTGTTTGATAAAACAAAGATGGATTTGTCGTTTTTGGAGTTTTAAATATAAAACCATCATTTAAATCATAAAAACATACGTTATCTCTTAATTGGGAAGAAGTTATCGCTTCAACATGATTTTTATTTCCGATATATATAATTTCTTTTGAATTACATTTCATTATATTTTGATGCAAAAGACTTATGATTTTGCAAGTAGTATCAACAAATAGTATTCCCTTATCTGAAAGAGTTTTTTCAAGTGATTTTTCATGACCATGAGCGGGTAAAATAACAACATCGCCAATTTTTAATGTGTCGATAATATTAAAGTATTCTTCATAAGGCAAATCTAAAACAGTTATTTTTAGTTTCTTCATCAAACTATTAATATGTTCATTATGGATTAAAGGACCAAACATATAAATTCTACTAGTTGGGTTATCTTTTCGAACTTTTTTAGTTATTTCAATTGCTTTAATAACACCATAACAAAATCCATAAGGCTTAACAATTTCGACATTCATAGATAAAAGTTTAGCATTTAAAGTCTTAAAGATTAATAAAATAATAGAAAAAAATTTAAAAAATAAATAAAATAGTAATCATGAAATTTAGTTCTTATGCTTTAAAAAACGAATTAATCAATGCTTTATATGATTTAGGGTATATCGATGCTACAAAAGTTCAAGACTTAGTAATCCCAAAAGCACTTAGAGGTGAGAGTTTAATTGTTCAAAGTGAAACCGGAAGTGGTAAAACTCATTCATTTATTATTCCTATTTTAAACAATTTAGTTTTTAATCATAAACTTCAAGCTATTATTATTTCACCAACTAGAGAATTAGCTAAACAAACTTATACCTTTTTTAATTCGTTTAAAAAATATTTCAATAAATTGAATGTTAAAGAATTTTTATCTGGTGTTGATACGACTAAAAATGAAACATCTTTATTAAATGGATGTGAAGTTATAATTTCAACTCCAGGTAGACTAAAATATTTATTAGAAAATACGAAAATAGATTACTCTTTTTTAAAAACTATCGTTTTAGATGAAGCTGATATGCTTTTTGATAAAAGTTTCGTTAACCAAATTGATGATATTATTAAAAGAGTTAGAAAAAAACTTCAAATTGAAGTTTTTAGTGCAACTATTTCTAAAGAAATACAAAATTTTGCTAAAAAATATATTTCACCTAATTATGTATTATTAATAAATAAAGAATCATTTACCTCTAATAATGTAACTCATTACTTTATTAATACAAAACATCACGATATAAATAATTTAATTTTAAAATTTATTAAAATAGAACATCCTTATTTTCTAATTATTTTTGCTAATACTATAGAAGAAGTTGAATCAATTTATAATTTTCTTTCTAAAGAAGGTCTTAATCCTGGAATTTTAACTGGCAATTTAAGAACAAGAGAAAGAAATTCAATGATTAGAAGAATTCAAAATAACGAATTTAGTATTGTAGTTTGTACAGACATTGCAAGTCGAGGTTTAGATATTAATAACGCAAGTGATGTTTTAAATATCGATTTGCCAAATAATATTGAATATTATTTTCATAGAGCTGGTAGAACTGGTCGTTATAAAAATAAAGGAAATTCTTTTGTCTTTTATAATAATGAAAGTTATGAAAAAATAAAATTACTTTTATCTTATAAAATTGAAGCACATTTTCTTAAATTTGATTTAGAAAATAATAAACTAGTTATAGATAAATTTAATAAAAAGAAAAAGAAGAAAAAAATTGATTCTGAGCTAGATAAAGAAATTAAAAAAGCAATAAGTCAAACAAAAACTACTAAAGTTAAACCTGGTTACAAGAAAAAAGTACGAAACGCAGTAGATA
>JADIMY010000053.1 GCA_017694345.1 Candidatus Onthovivens merdipullorum
AAAGTTGATGTTTTAGTTAACTGTGCAGGTGCTAGTAAAAATGCTGGTGTCTTAAATATGACCGATGAAGAGTGGGATTTCACTATGGACATTGACTTAAAGAGCGTTTTCTTAGTAACTAGAGCTTTTGCTAACATAATGAAGAAACATAATTATGGTAGAATTATTAATATTGCTTCTATTTACGGTTTAGTTGGTAATCCAGCAATGGATACTGTTGCATATCACACTTCTAAAGGTGGTGTCGTTAATTTTACTCGTGCAGTTGCTGCTGAACTTGCTAAGTATAACATTACAGTTAACGCTATTTGCCCTGGATACTTTGAAACAGAATTAACTCACGATACCTTAGTAACAAAAGAATTTACAGCATATATGAAAGCAACTGTACCACTAGGAAGATATGGTAATGAAGGCGAATTAAATGCTGGAGCAATCTTTTTAGCAAGTGAAGAAGCAAGTTATGTTACTGGTGTAATTTTACCAATTGATGGTGGTTACACTTGTATCTAAAAATGTCTTTCTAATTTCAAAAAGCCAGCCAATTTCGACTGGTTTTTTTTAAAAATAGTTAAGATTTGCAAGGTTTTTCAATAAATGAACAAAGAAAATGAAATTATATTTGCACATACGATTGATTTAATAAATAAAAGTAATGAATATAGAATAATAACTTCAACATCTTTTTTATCACTAAGTGAGCAAAGCTATTTAACTACTAAATTACAAGATTATAAAAAAGAATATAAAAATAATTTAGACTTTTTATTTGATAGTCTCAATAAAGATAGCGATAGAAAAATTTTATTTATTAAACCTATTGAAACATCTTTTCAAGAATTAAGTAAATATATTAATGAAACGATTTCGATTTTATATTGTTATCCTAAAAATATAAAATTTTCAGAAGAATTAACCCATCGAGATTTTTTAGGTGCATTAATGAATCTTGGTATAAAAAGAAACAAAATTGGCGATATCATCGTCAATTACACTAATAAATATGAAGCAATTTTTTATATAGAAAAAAATATTAAAGAAACCATTATTAATAATTTAGATAAAGTTAAACATACTAATTATTTAGTTAAAGAAATTAATCAAGCTAGCATTCCTTTTGAAACTCATTTTGAATATATGAATATCTATGTATCTTCATTAAGATTAGATAACATAATTAAAGAAGTATTTAATATTTCTAGAAACGATGCACAATCTTTAATTGCAAAAGAATGTGTCTTTATCAATGGTAAAACTATTACATCTTCTTCATATCTTCTTAAAAAAGATGATCGAGTAAGTATTAAAAGTAAGGGTAAATTTATATTTTTAGATGAAACGAGTATTAATAAAAAGGGGCGATATCATACTAAAATTAAAAAATATAGTTAAACTTAATTTTCTAAATTACTTTATCTAATATTTTTACATAAATATAATGATTAAAACATTCGCCTATTAGCGATCCCTATTTTCTTACAAACCTCTCATTAAAAAATTTAATATTGTTCTTTTATAAAGTTAATCATTCTATAGCTAGTCAATTCATTTAAAATAAGCATAATCCTAAGTTTGGACAAAAATAAATCCTAATTTTGGCATGTTTTTAATCTTAAATTTGGCAACTTTTAAATCCTAATTTTGACTTCTTATACTATACGAAGCTTATTTAATATAAATAACAAATACATAAAAGATTGCACTAAGTAATATTTTTAATGAAGAAATAACAAAGATACTTTTCAAAAATATTTTCTTATTTAAAAAATGATATGGTCAAACTATTGTAAAGTAAAATTATCGTGTTTCAGCTTAAATAAATTAAATTTCCCTATAGTAAACTAAATATTTCCTATTATGTAAACTTATTTTATAAATTCTTTTCCGATAGCTTCGCCTTATTACCAAACATAAGTACTATAATGCATTCTTTGCACACACTGTAAAAACTAGGTATTTAAACTGTTATCTAATTAAGATAAAAATAAAATTACTCTATGTACTTAATATTATATTAAGAGTCTTCTTTAATTAAGTTAAATTCTAAATAACAATTTTTTATTAAAGAAAAATACATTAAATTAATTTTTTTCTTCAAGTTTTACTAAGACAGCATCTTCAACCTTAGTTGGCATTAAAGCATAAACTAAATTTCCTAAACCAAATGTCCACCAAACGGTGAGAGCAGCAACTAAACCATGTTTATCGTGTTCTCCTTTTTTCACCATACTATAACTTTTTTCTCCACGACTTTTAATTTTATAACCAGAAGTTATGTAATCATCGATTACTCTTTCATATTCTTCTTTGGAATTACATCTTCTTATTCTTTCTGTTATCATAAAATATCTCCTTTTTTAATAAATTTTAACACCCCCTTAAAGTCAAGATTTATTTAATATAAAGTTTTTACCAAAAATAAATTACTTCTATATAGAAGGTTAAAACTTTCTATTAGGATAAATATTTAACTTTCCTTTTTTAAATTAAATTATAGTTAATTTTAATAAAATAGCTAAATATAAAAAAGAAAAATAGTTGAGTTCTGCAAGGTTTTTCATAAAAATTGCATGTTCATTTTAATATAAAATAAAAATCTCTATCACTTTAAGCAAAAATAAGAATGATAGAGAATACAAAATTTCAATCTTGGTGGACCAGCAGAGAATTGCACTCTGGTCCATAGATTACCCCACAAAAGTTACTACAGTTTAGTATTGATTAAAATTTAATGAAGTTATTAATCATACAAATTTTACTTCACGAGATTATTAGGTTTTCGTTAATAGACTATAACCATCATCTATTACTTATCTCCTATTTATGATACGGTGACTAAGACCTAGAAGAGAAATCTTAGGCGCACGCATTTCAATTAATAATTAATAACTGAAGGCTTGACTAGCAAGCAGCGAATGCGAAATTTGAATTTCTGTTGCCAGATATTCTTAAATTTAGTGATTACGTCACAACTCGACTGCAACTTAAGCCAAATAATCTATGTCGAATCTTTAACTAGCCCAAGTGCAATTATTTTAAATTAGTTAAATATTAAATTCAATAACATTTGAGTTAAGTGCTTAATTAGTGTAAACTAATTAAGCGTTAATTAAATGAAAGGTAAATTTAAATGAAAGGTATTGTTAATAATAAACCAAAGAAAAAAGAGCGTCATATATTGAGTTCAATCTTCCAATATTTTAGAACAATGTACTCTAACCAAGCTTGTATTGATCGAGGTACAGGTATTTCTACATTAACCAATGAAAAAGTTGGCATTAAAAAAACTTGGTACATAGCAGTTATATTTTTTATAGTTGCAATGCTAATGGCATTAACTCCTATAGCTGTTCATGCTTCTCAGCAAAATGCTTCATTAATTGCATTTTCCACTTATAATCATAATTATGATGAATATATTTATAGTGCAACTTTAAAAACTAGTGATTATCATTCTGTAGATGGTGATTTAAGTAATTTAACTTTAAATGATAATAAAGTAAGTGGAGAATTTACTACTAACAATGATTTTGTAATAGATTCTACTGGCGAATTAGTAGAATTTAATTACATTGGGTACCACTTAAGCTTAAATTCTGAAGAAGAAGGTTATGTAAAAGATTTTGAAATCTTCTACGCAAGCGATGAAAATGCAACTAAATTAATTAACGATTTTAACTTAGCTGAGAATACATTTAGATATAATAGTGCTACTTCTGATGTAGATTTTGAAAGCAAAGATGCAGTTATAGATAGAGATTGCTCATTTATAATGTTTAGTGAATCTACTTTTTATATATACATTTTTAATGGACAAAACTTAAGAGGTGATTATTTAAGTTTTACTGAAAATAATGTTACTATCGAATCTTTATTAAGTAGAAATGTAATAGAATCAGATGATAGAAATGTTAAGGTTAATACGGTATTTAATAATTTTAAATCTTTCTTAGATACTTCTTATAAACATAATTTAGTTAGAGGAACTTGGATTCAAGTAGGAATTACAGTTGGTGTTAACGTTGGTATCACATTAATATTAGGATTGATTCTCTTCTTAATGACTAGAGGCAAAAATAATCCAAATAGAATTATTAAATGGTATCAATGCTTCTTAATCGCATTCTACGCTTCTTTATGTCCAGGCTTATTAACTTTAGTCTTTGGATTTATTTTATCAGGTATGGAAATTATGCTCTATGTCTTAACATTTGGCGTTAGAGTTATGTGGATGAGTGTAAGAAATCTTAGACCTGCTTATCAATAATTTAATCTCCGTAATCACTTCCTCTAGATTTATCTTCAACAAAAATCTTTAAAGGATCAGTGATATCTGTTATTTCTTGATAGATATAGTCATCTTTATAAACAACTGGTGCTTCAAAATCTCCAGTAAAGATGACTTTTTTATTTTTCTTAACAATTTCAATTAATCTATTCATTATAATATCAAATTTATCGTAGTGGTGTTCTTTCATTCCTTGAAGTTGAGTATAAAAATTTGGTTCAATAATAAATATCGAATCGTCATATTTAAACACGCCACAATATGGTAAGCTAGGATCTTCAATTCTGGTAAAATCTTTAAAAATATCAAAGTTTAGCATAGTTTTTCTCCTTAATAATGATAATTTTCATGATTAATTATTTTAAAAGCACGATATAATTGTTCTAATATTAATATTCTAGTGAATTGATGAGTAAAAGTTAAATCACTTAGTTTTAATCTTAAGTTAGCTCTATTTCTAAGCTCTTCACTAACGCCTAAGGGACCGCCAATAGAGATAACAATATCTCCTCTTAAATTAGAGATATAATCATTTAACTTAAAAGAAAATTCTTCACTAGTTAAACTTTTCCCTTTTAAATCTAGTAAGATTAAAACATCTTCTTTATTTATTTTTTCTAATATCTTTTTATCTTCTAAAGAAACTATTTTATTAATAGTTTCTTTAGTTAATTTATTAGCTTCAAATGGTGTTTCCTTAAATTCAGTTATGTTAACACTAGCGTATTTAGATAACCTTTTTAAATATTCTTTTTCCATCTTAACTAAATAATCTTCTTTTAAAGATCCAATTACGATAAACTTAATTTTAATCATAACAAAGTCCATTTATATTGAGATAGACATCTAACATTAATATTTAATGAATAGGTACCATCTTTTTCAAGTAAATCACTAAAAGTTTTTAAAGCTAATTCTGCTGTATTACATTCTTCACTTAGATGAGCTAATAATATTTTTTTAGTTTTATCTCCAATTAAATCAATCAAATATTTACTTGCTAAATCATTAGATAAATGCCCTTCTATCGATAAAATTCTTGTTTTTAAATTGATCGATCTATTTGATTCTAATAACATATTTATATCGTGATTAGATTCAAATATATAGTAATTTTTATTTTTAATTAGATTTATTGTCTCTAAAGGAATATATCCAGTATCTGTTATATATACTAATTCTTCATTCTCGTGTTTAATTAAATACCCAGCTATACTAGGAGCATCATGGCTAAGTCTTAAAGGAGTAATATTAAATTTACCAATATCGAAAGATTGATAATAATTTAATTTATTTATCTTTTTAAAATTTTTATCTTTAATAGCGCTAGCTACAAATCTAACTTTAGATATGTCAATATATTTAAGTGTTTTAATATGATCTATATGATTATGTGTAATTAAAATTATGTCGATATCATCGATGGATTTACCTATTGATTCTAGTCCTTCTATTAATAAAGATTTAGTTACTCCAATATCAATAACGATTAAATTAGATTCATCAAATACTAAGGAAGAATTACCCTTACTTCCACTAGCTAAATTTAAATAAGAAAACATTATTAGTCCTTAGCAAATTTTTCTAGAGATTCTTGAGTTTTGGAACTTGGAACAACAAATCTTCCATAATTTTTTAAAAATAACACAGTGGTTGTTCCTGTTTGACCATTTCTATTTTTAGCTAAATTAAGTTCAACAATATCTCCTCCGCCTTCAGTGGTAGTTACAGCTCTTTGTTCATTAATTGATAAATTATTATCTTTTTTATCTTTAAATTTACTACCATATTTTCCACCTTTAATAGATATACCTTGGTTTTCATAGTAAGCTGGTCGATACATTAAAATTGCTTTATCACAGTCTTGCTCAAGTGAACCACTTTCTCTAAGATCACTAAGTTCAGGACGACGATCATCTCTACTTTCAACTCTTCTAGCAAGTTGAGATAAACATAAAATTGGACATTTTAATTCAAGAGCTAATTCTTTAAGCTTTCTAGAATAACTACTAATATCATTTTCTCTAGAAGAATTTTTATTTTTATTGATTGGATCAGCTAAAATTCCAATATAATCGATCATAATTAATGCTAAATCTCCTAGTTCATCTTTAATTTTTCTAGAAGCTGCTAAAACCGTATCAATACTAGTGACAGTACTGTCATTAATGTATAAAGGAATTTTTGCCATATCTTCCGCAGTTGATTTAATTTTTAATTTATCTTTTTCACTAACATAACCTCGATTGATATTTCCATAATCGACCATTGCTTGACTGGCTAAAAGTTTTTTAATTAATTCATCTGCCCCCATTTCAAGTTCAAAAACAATTACTGGTCGACCACTATTTTTTGCCACATTGTAACATAAATTTAAGGCAAAGGTCGTTTTACCAACAGATGGTCTGGCTGCAAGATAAATTAGTTCTCCTCTTTTAAATCCACCAGTGATATTGTCCAAACAAGAAAAGCCAGTCGAAATTCCTGGAAGAGTAGAGCTATCTCCTCCCACTCTTTTAATAATTTCATTTGCAATCTCAGTTGCTAATTCTTCAGTCTTTTTAAACCCTCTTATACGACGATTTTTAGCAACATCATTAATCGCTTCACTTGATTTAGTTATAAATTCATTTATATCGACAATATCTTTTTCGTCGTACTCTTTTTTTATATTTTCAACAGTTGTAATAAATTTTCTTAATAAAGTAAAATCTCTTAAATTATTAATATAAAAATCAACATTAGTTGTGGCTAGAGCTCCTTCACTAAGTTCAAATAAATAATTATAACCACCAACATTCTCATATTGTTTCATTACATTAAGTTCAGTAGAAACAGTAGTAAAATCAATCGGCATATGACGATCTTTAATTCTTTTAATTGCTTCAAAAATAATGCGGTTTTGCATGTTTTCATTAGCAAAATCGTCGATATTTAAGTTAGCTAAAATAATATTAGCCATCTTATCATCGTTAATCGCTAAACCCAAAACAATTTTTTCAGTACTTAGATCACTTGGTAAAATTCTAGCCATATATTAAAAATTAGACATAATTATTTTGCTTCACTTACATGAACTTTAATATTAGCAAAAACATCTTTAAATAATTCAATTTTTAAATTTGTCACTCCAAAAGCATTAACAGAAATCTTATCAACAAATTTTCTTTTATCAATTTCAATTCCGTATTCGCTTTTAAGTTTTTCAGCAATAGCTTTAGTGGAGATAGTTCCAGCCATGGAACCATCCTTTTGAGCTTTAGCACTAAATTCTAAAGTCATTTTTTCTAAAGTTTCTTTATTTTTTAAAGCTAATTCCTTTTGTTCTTGTAGCTTATTTTCTAATTCTTCTTTTTGTTTATTAAGCATCGCTACATTTTCAGCTGTTTTTCTTAAAGCTTTTTTACGAGGAATTAAAAAATTATTAGCATAACCATCACTAACAGTTTTAGTTTCTCCTTTTTTCCCGATTCCTTTCACATCTTCTAATAAAATTATTTCCATAAATTTATTCCTCCGCTTTATTATTTGTTGCTTCATCTAAATAATTATCTAAAGTATCAAGAAGTATCTTTTCAACATCATCTGTTGTTTTATCTTTAAACGCAGCAGCAGCCATTCCAAAATGACCTCCACCACCCATTTTTTCACATAACAATTGAACATTAATTACGCCATCACTACGAGCACTAATTCTAACTTCATTTTCTCCAGTTTGTCCTATAACAAATACTGCATGTAATTCATTAAAATCCATACACTGATTAGCGGCTTTTGCTAAAGTTGCAGTTTGATTTATGCCATTACTTTTACAATACCATACACTATCAGTTTTATAAACTACTCTTGTCATAACGATTTCATTAACTAGTTTATATTCTCCAAAATTGTCTTTTAAGAAATCATCAGCTTTAGTAGTGTCTGCACCATATTCTTTTAAAATAGCACAAGCTTCAAATGTCCTTATGCCAACAGATTGACTCTTAAAGTGATTTGTATCAAGTAATATTCCTGAATACATAAATGTTGCAAATGTTTTATTAAGTTTAATTTGACTTGATGAACTACAATATCTAATAATCTCAATAATTAATTCTGAAGCACTACTTGCGCTAGTATCAATATAACTTAAAATCGTATTTTCAATAAAATCTTCTGCTCTACGGTGATGATCAATAACAATTATTTTATTACATTTATCTAAAATTTCAGGGTAAACTACATTTCTAGGTAAACTTACATCGACAACAATTAAAAGTGTTTTATCTTTAGCTTTATTATCGGCCTCTTTTTTACTAATCCATAAATCACTAGTTTTTAAAGTTTTATTAATTGCTAAATCAACTTTATTTTCACAGTCAGCTAATGATCCAATAATATCACACTCTTTGTTAAAGCTTTCACAAATCGCTTTTATTCCTAAACAACTTCCAAAAGCATCCATGTCCATTGTTTTATGACCCATAACGATAACATTGCTGGATTGATTAATTAAATTAATTAGAGTGTCGCCAATGCTTCTAACTTTAACTTTATTTCTTTTTTCAACACTTTGAGTTTTACCACCGAAATATTCAGCATCGGCTCCAAATCTTAAAACAACAGCTTGATCCCCACCTCTAGACATTGCTAAATCTATTCCTTGATTTGCCATATCCATAAGTTTATTAGCATCGTTAAAATCATGAGCTATTGCAATAGATAAAGTAGGTTTAATTACTTCATGTAAGCCTAATTCTCTAACTTCATTTAATAAAGAAAAATGATCTTCTACCATTCTTTGGAGTTGTTTATAACTAGTAATCACTAAATAAGCATCGTTTCTAAAACTTTTAACTAAAAAAGAATATTTTTTAGCGTAATCTAAGATTTTAGATCTAACTTGAGTGATAACATCGATATTATCTTCACCCGTACCGACAACATCGCTATAGTTATCGATTAAAATAATACCTAAACATGTAGCTTCATCTACTTTGCTTTTTGAAAGTTTAGCAAAATCAGTTACATCTTTAAAAATATAGGTATGACTTCTTTTTAAATATCGAATTTGATAAATAAAATTGCCTATTGTTACTTCGATTGTATAATTTTCATTTTGATTAATAAACTGTTTAGTTTCTTTAATAGTTTGTAAAATATTTTTGTTTAATAAATTAACTTGATTTATTTCAAGTAAATCACTAATCCAAATAACATTATCGTCGTCATCAGTAATAGCAAAACCGATTTTGCCAAAAGAATATGCTTCTTGGAGATCACTACCGATAATTTCAACGGTATTAATATCATTTTTTTGTTGTTTGCTATGAATATAAAATAAAACGATAAAGATATATAAAAAATCTATAATAGTTATTCCTATAGAAATATAAGCGAAATGTTCAACTGTTAATAAATTTCTAAAGTTTAAACTATTAAAAATGTATAAAAGTGAAATTACAACTATTCCTATAATTTCTACTAAACAGAGTATCAAACCAACATATTCAATTTTTCTAAACTTCTTGTACATAATTTTCGACCTTTTCTATTATATAATAGAAAAGAAGTTTTTAAAATTAATTAAATTCATTTATGTAATGAAAAGTTAAATTCAACTTTATACCTATGATTTATTCATTTTTCTAGTTTGGATTGAATTTTATTATTTCTTTAAAGAGAGTTATATATTTTAATACATCTATTTTAAAAACTTCTTTAATTTAAGTAAAATAAAAGGGCTTTATTTTTCAAAAACCCTTTAAAAGTCCAATATTTTTTAAAAAATTAGTCTGCGATATATGGTAACAAAGCCATAAATCTAGCATTTTTAATTGCTTTAGCTAATTCTCTTTGATATTTAGCACTTGTTCCAGTTAATCTGCGTGGAGCAATTTTTCCACTTGGAGTAATGAACTTTTTAAGTGTTTCAACATCTTTGTAATCAATATATTTAACTTTATTCTTTGTAAAATAACAAACTTTTTTTCTTACTCTTTTCTTTAAATAGGCCATATTAATTTTCCTTTTTAAACTTTAAAATGGTAAATCATCATCTGCTAAATCTAAAACATCAGTATCATCTTCAGCATTTGATGGCATATCACTTTCATATCCACTGTTATCGGCTTGTTGAGATGTAGTATTAGAACTACCTTTTCTCTCAAGTAAAGTCACTTTGCTTGCAACGACTTCTAATACGCTAGCATTAGAACCGTCTTTTCTTTTATAACTTCTTTGTGTTAATTGTCCTTCGATTCCGACAAGACTTCCTTTTTTTGCATAATTACAAATAAATTCAGCTCTTTGTCTCCAGATGTTTACAGGAATAAATGAAGTTGTTTTATTACCTTGGGCATCTGTGGACACATTATCAACGGCAACAGTAACACTAGTTACTGAAATACCATTAGGTGTTTTTCTTAATTCTGGATCACGCGTAAGTCTACCAACGATTACAACACTATTAATCATTTCGATCCTCCTTCAATAATTAATCTCTATCGATAGTTATTAAGAAACGAATCACATTACTATCGATCTTTGCTAAACGATCGAATTCTTTAGTAGCATTTACATCAGCTTCAACTTTAACAACAACATAATATCCTTTTGTTAACTTATTGATAGGATAAGCAAATTCACGAACACCCCATTCATCAACTTTAGAGATTTTTGCTCCTTTGCCAGTAAGAATTGCGTGTAATTTGTTAATTTCCGCAGTTCTTGATGCGTCGTCTAAGTCGGCTTTTAAAATGTACATAATTTCGTACTTTTTCATTACCTTTACCTCCCTTTGGACATTTCGACTATAATTTTCTTATAGTAGAGAGCGCTTTAAAAACGCTTAAATATTGTATTAAATATTGAGCTTTTTGTAAAGTACTAAAGAACACACTATATGGCCTATTCCTCCTTACATATACAAGTGGTTAAAATTTAATGGGTAGTGGGGGGTATAAATTTAAGATTTATTCAAATTCGATTGTTGAAGGTGGTTTTGATGTTATATCGTAAAGCACTCTATTGACATAAGGAACTTCATTAACTATACGAGAACTTATTTTTTCGATTACTTCATAAGGAATTGGATAGGCTTTAGCCGTCATTCCATCAATTGAGCTAACTGCTCTAATAGCAATTGCATAAAAATATGTTCGATTATCTCCCATCACTCCGACGCTTTTTAAATTAGTAAGTGCAGCAAAGTATTGCCAAATTTTATCATCAAGATTAGCTTTTTTAATTTCTTCATTCAATATAAAATCAGCTTTTCTTAATATTTCAATTTTCTTTTTAGTTATATTACCTATTATTCTAATAGCTAGACCTGGTCCAGGAAATGGTTGACGATTAATAAAAGATTTATCAAGTCCTAAAAGTTTTCCTAGTTCCCTAACTTCGTCTTTGTATAAATCTTTTAATGGCTCTAATAATTTAAAACCTAGCTCTTTAGGTAAACCTCCAACATTATGGTGGGACTTAATTACTTTAGAATTACCACCTTTACCGCTTTCAACTATATCTGTATATAAAGTTCCTTGTGCTAAAATTGTAACATCATTAAGTTTTATAGCTTCCTCTTTAAAAACATCGACAAATAGTTTACCTATAATTTTTCGTTTCTTTTCAGGATTTGTAACCCTTTTTAAGGCGTCAAGAAATAGTTTACTTTTATCGACATAATGTACTTTGATATTAAATTTATTTTTAAATCTATCTAAACAATCTTTTTCCTCGTTTAATCTAAGTAATCCATGATTAATAAATAAAGGATATAAATTATTACCAATTGCTTTATAAATTAATAAAGCAGCAACAGTAGAATCAACTCCTCCGCTTATTCCTAATATAACTTTTTCGTTTTTAGTAAATTCTTTAATCTCTTTTATTTTTTCCTCGATGAAGTTTTTCATGCTCCAATTTTTAAAAACCTTGCAAATCCTAAATAAAAAATTAGAAAATATGTTTTTTCCAGTGGGAGTATCATTTACTTCTATATGAAATTGTACTCCATAAATATTGCTACTCTCATTAGAAAAAGCTTCTATTTTATTATCAAGTGAACTAGCTAAAATATTAAAACCATTAGGCAAATTAATTACAGAATCACTATGTGACATAAAAACACTAACTTCATTATTAATACCAAAAAATAAAGAACAGTCATTATTTAGTATTATTTTCGTATTTCCAAATTCTTTAAAGGTATTGCTTTTAACTTCACCACCAAAATATTTTGCAAGTAATTGCATGCCATAACATATTCCTAAAATAGGAACATTAAACTCAAAGATTTTAGGATTTAATTTTGGTGAATCTAAATCATTTACACACGATGGACCCCCAGAAAGAATAATTCCTTTAATCTCATCTTTATTTAGTTTATCTAAATCATAATCATAACTAACAATAAAAGAATAAACTCCTAAATCTCTTACTCTTCTAACGATTAATTCGTTATATTGGGAGCCATAATCAAATACTAAAATTTTATCCATGATTAATGTCTATACTTTTCTATTTCTATTGTTGTAGCACTTTTACTCATTAAAGTTAATTTAGAAAGTTTATCTCCAAAAATAATAGAATCCTTTAAACTATAACCAGTTATTAAAGAATCAATTAAACCACTCATTAAGGCATCCCCACAGCCAGTAGTATTTTCAAATTTCTCAATCTTTTTTATATTTACTATATCTATTCCTTTTTCATTTCCGTAATAAATATTATTACTTCCTGAAGTTAATACTATATTTTTAGCTCCAATATTAAGTAATTCTTTAACTATTTTATAGTTATCAGTCTCTTCTTTATTTATTAAAGATTTTGCTTCATAAATATTACATTTTAATAAATATATGTATTTTAAATGATTTTTAACTTTTAAAGCTTTAGTTGGTGATATCGTGTCGATAAAAATTTTTTTATCTTTATATGTTTCTAACAAATATATAATTGTTTCTTCATTTAAATTAGTATCTAAAATTAAATGATCAAATTGATTTATCAAAGATTTTAAAGATTTTAAATAAGTAATTGATAATTCATTAATAATACGATTATCACATATTCCATAAGCTAAATCATGATTAAAATCGTTAATTGCTAAATAAGTTGATGTAGGTAAATTTGTTTTAGGATAAATTATTTTAACATTTAAAGATTTTAAATTTTCTATAATTTTATTGCCAAAATTGTCATTACCAATTGCAGTTATAAAAGTTAAATCGTTTCCAAGACGAGCTAAATTTTCAGTAATATTTCTCATAACACCGCCGAAAGAAATATTAACCTCGCCAATATTAGAAACAGATGATATTAATTTAGCTTTACTTGTTCCAATAAAATCTATATTACTTCCACCGATTAGAAGTAATTTAGGTCTAATCATTAAATTACCCTTTTAAACCTCTTTCTTGTCTATCCATATCTTCGACAACAATATCAAAAATTTCGCCTAATTTCGAACAATATTCTAATATTTTCCAAGGTTCGTTAGTATGGAAATGAAGTTTGATTAGAGTATCATCTCCTGCGACTAATAAACAATCTCCATCAAAATGAGAACCGATATAATCTTCAATTACATTTTCATCTAAATCATGTCCATCAATTAATAATTGTGTATCGTATCTATATTGTAGCATTTAATTTTTCCTCCTTAATTTAATTACTTTCCTTCTGGTTTCATTGTTGGGAATAAAATAACTTCTCTAATAGATTTTTGATTAGTTAAAATCATAACAAGTCTATCAAAACCAATTCCAATTCCTCCAGTAGGTGGCATACCATATTCAAGAGCTTCTAAGAAATCATAATCCATTTCATTAGCTTCATCATCACCTAATTCTTTAGCCTTTAATTGAGCAACAAATCTTTCTTTTTGATCAATTGGATCATTAAGTTCGCTATAAGCGTTTGCTATTTCGCTACCATTTATATAAAGTTCAAATCTTTCAGTAAAACGAGGGTCTTCACTCTTTTTAGTTAAAGGACTAACTTCAATAGGATGACCATAAACAAAAGTAGGTTGAATTAATTCTTTTTCACAGAACTCTTCAAATAATGCATTTAAAATATAACCATTGCTTGTCCAGTGCTTTTCAATTTGAATACCTTTACTTAAAGCGAAATTTTTCGCTTCTTCAAAAGAAATATCCCCTCTAAAATCTAATCCTGTTTTTTCTTTAACAAGCTCAGACATTGAAACCCATTTAAATTCAGGTCCAAAATCAAGTTCAATATCACCATATGGCAATTTTGTTGTCCCAAAAACTTCTTTACAGACATTTCTGATGACACCTTCGCAAAGAACTCTCATACTTTGTAAATCACCATAAGCTTCATATAATTCAACTGTTGTAAATTCTGGATTATGTTTTAAATCCATTCCTTCATTTCTAAAAAGACGACCAAATTCATATACTTTTTCAAGCCCGCCAACAATTAATCTTTTTAGAGGAAGTTCAGTAGCGATTCTTAAATAAAAATCTTTATTTAAAGCATTGTGATGAGTAATAAAAGGTTTAGCATTTGCACCGCCTAAAATAGGTTGTAAAACACTAGTTTCAACCTCAGTAAAACCTAACGAATCAAAGTAATGTTGCATACTTCTTAAAATTCTTGGTCTAAGTAAAGCGATTCGTTTCGAATCTTCATTCATGATTAAATCAACATAACGATGTCTGTATCTTTCTTCGATATCAGTTAAACCGTGAAATTTTTCAGGCAAAACCTTTAATGACTTGGTTAAGAATGTAAATTCACTAACCCTAACAGTTAACTCGCCAGTTCTTGTTAGCATTAGTGTTCCACTAATTCCTACAATATCGCCAACATCACAAATTTTAAATATATTATAGGATTCGGCACCAACAGTATCTATAGATATATATGCTTGGATTTTTCCTTCCTTATCCTGAATGTTAAAGAAACTAGCTTTACCCATTTTTCTTAAAAACATAATACGACCAGCTAGTTTAACATTCACTTCGTTTTGTTCTAGTTCTTCATTAGTTTTATCTTTAGCTTTTTCTTTAGCAGTTAAAGTTGAATCAGTTCTATCAAATCGTTTTCCGAAAGGATCTACGCCTAATTCTTTTATTTTTTTTAACTTTTCTCTTCTAGCTAATTCTTGATCGTTGAATTTTTCTTCCATAATGAAATACCTCGTTTATAATTTTACAATAATTTAACCATAAAAATTAAGTATTTAATTAATTGCATTCTTAATTTATTAATAAAGAAAATAATATAGCTGTACCCAAAATTAGGAAAATAAAACAGCCAAATTTA
>JADIMY010000054.1 GCA_017694345.1 Candidatus Onthovivens merdipullorum
AGCCAAAATACCAAAAAATAGACTGCATAACAAAAGTTCAAAAGACTTTATAACTTTTGTTTCATTTTGCAACCCCTTAACAGTTGATGTTAAAATTAAAAATTTGATTAAAAATCCAAATATACAAATAATAATTAATACATATAATGGTAACATAATAAATACGAAAAAGGGGGCTTAACACCCTCATTTTTTAGTCTATTTAAACTCTCTTTTGTTCTTTCACTTATTAGCTTTCTTTCAATTTCTGCACATAAAGAAAAAGCAAAAGCAATGACTTTACTTTCGATTGATCCATCTAGCTTAAAATTGTCTTTTATTGATAATAGATTTATCTCTTTTCGCTTAAAATAGCTAGTGTTTTCATAATTGAATAAAGCGATCTACTCAATCTAGATAATTCACTTATTAAGATTTTATCGTTTTTTTAAAACTTTAATTGTTTTACCAAGTTCTCTATTTTCCACTTTTATTGTTCCTGAAATTGTTTCGTCAACATATTTATCGATCTCCAGATTGTGCTCTTTTGCATAATTATTAATTTCAAAAACTTGATTCTCAGTTGTTTGTTAATTAGTAGAAACTCTTGTATAAGCTATAACCATTTTAAAAACCTCCGAATAACCTATTTTATTAAAATAGTATAATTTACAAAATTTTCACTAATGTATAGATTTTTCTTAATTTTGTAGAAAATATTTAATTTAAAAATGTAAGCGCTTACATTAAAGTTAAAGTAACTTAAGAAGCAACTCGTATTAAGTGCTTCGGTTTAGGAATTAAAGGGAGGTTAAATATGAAGAGAAGATTAATTCCAATTTGTGCCCTTGGCTTAATTGCTTTAGGCGTAACAGCTTGTGGTGGAAGCAAAACTGACGCTGATGTCTTTATTTATAAATATAATGATACTTATATCGCATCTGTCCGTGAAGCACTCAAAACTGAAATGGAAGCTGTCGGTGTAACATATAACGAAAACGATGGCGCTGGTGACCAATCACGTCAAACAGACCAAATCAATACTGCTCTAGCAAATGGTTCAAAAATGTTAATCGTTAACGCAGTTGAACAAAACTCAGTTGGTGAAACAATTATGCACCAAGCTGAAGAAAAAGACATTCCTGTCATCTTCTTCAACCGTGAAGTTAAAGACGCAGCTGTTGCATATGAAAAATCATGTTTCATTGGAACAGATCCTGATGAAGCTGGCTATATGCAAGGTGAAATGATTGCCAAAGCATTATTAGAAAATCATACTGATACTGCTTTAAATCCTGAATGGGATAAAGATGGTGATGGAAAAATTACTTATGTAATGATTAGAGCAAACGTTGGTAATGCTGAAGCTGATGGTAGAACAACATATAGTGTTGAAGAATGTAATAGACTACTTAAAGAGGCTAATCCAAGCTTTACTTTGGAACAATTTGGAGAAGATTATCAAGCAGAATGGGATAAAGCAAAAGCTAAAGAAGCCATGGATAATGCTTGGACAGCAGATACTGGTCGTACAATCGAATTAGTCATTGCTAATAACGATGATATGGCAATTGGTGCTATTGAATCATTAGTTTCTCATGGCTACAACGAGGCAAATAGTGATGCTACTAAGAAATTATTAGTCGTTGGTGTTGATGCTACTGCTAGTGCTCAAACATATATTGCTAATGAACAAATGTATGGTTCAATTAAACAAGATGCCGTTGGTATGGCTAAAGCTATTGCTGCTGTTGCAAAGAATGCTAAAGATGGTAAATCCGGAGATGGCTTAATTGAAGGTACAAGTTATAAATGGGATGGTGACGTTAGAAAGATAAGAATCCCATATCAAATTTACACAGGCAAATAATAAAAATAATTATTTAAAAATTCATACACAAAGGGAGGATATCTCCCTTTGTGTTTAAGGAGACAAAAAGTGGAAAAATATATTTTAGAAATGAGAAACATATCTAAATCTTTTCCAGGAGTTAAAGCCCTTGACAATGCTAGACTACTTGTTAGACCTGGTACTGTCCATTCATTAATGGGAGAAAATGGTGCAGGAAAATCGACACTTATGAAGTGTCTTTTTGGTATATATCATCGTGATAGCGGTGATATTTTCCTTGATAAACAGCCTATTAACTTCCATTCACCAAAAGAAGCTTTAGAAAACGGAGTTGCAATGGTTCAACAAGAACTCAATCAAGCTACTAAAATGTCTGTTATGGATAACGTTTGGCTTGGTCGATATCCTACTGTTGGTCCTTACATTTTAAAAAATAAAATGTACAACGATACTAAAGCGATTTTTTCAACTTTAGGCTTAAACGTCGATCCTAATGCAATAGTTAGTACATTATCGGTTTCTCAAAGACAAATGGTCGAAATTGCTAAAGCTGTTAGTTATAACGCTAAAGTAGTTGTCTTTGATGAGCCTACTTCTAGTCTTACCGATATCGAAATCGAACAACTTTTTAAAATCATTAACATGTTAAAAGAAAAAGGATGCGGTATAGTTTATATTTCTCACAAAATGGATGAAATTTTAAAGATTAGTGATGACGTTACTATTATGCGTGATGGAAAATGGGTACAAACTAGTCCTGCAAGTGAATTAGATATGAATAAAATCATTAAGGCTATGGTCGGTAGAGAATTGTCAAATAGATTCCCACCAAAAACTAATAAGCCTGGTGAAGTCATGTTAGAAATTAAAGACCTTTCTTCTAAATATGGAAATAATGCTATCAAAAATGTTTCTTTTACTGTTAGAAAGGGTGAAATTTTAGGTTTAGCTGGTTTAGTTGGTTCAGGTCGAAGTGAATTACTTGAAACAATTTTTGGTTATCGAACAAAACTACATGGAGATGTCATTCTTAATGGAAAATATTGTCGAAATAGATCAACAAGTGAATCCATCAAAAATGGTTTTGCTCTATTAACTGAAGAAAGACGTGCCACTGGTATTTTTGGCGTTTTAGATATTACTGAAAATACTGTAATTGCTAACTTAAAAAAATATAAAGGAATTTTTGGTTTAAATAAAAATAAAATGGAGGATGATACTAGAACAATGATTAAAACATTGTCGACAAAGACTCCTTCTACAAAAACAAAAATTAAATCCTTAAGTGGTGGAAACCAACAAAAAGTTATTATCGGTCGTTGGTTATTAACAAATCCTGATGTTCTTCTTCTTGATGAACCTACAAGAGGAATTGACGTTGGTGCAAAATACGAAATTTATCAACTTATTATTAACTTAGCAAATCAAGGTAAGACCATCATTATGTGTTCAAGCGAACTTCCTGAAATAATGGGAATTAGTGATAGAATCGCCGTAATGAGTAATTATCAACTTGCTGGAATTATTGATAATAGACCAGATTTAACGCAAGAAGAAATTTTAAAACTTGCTTTTAAGTACATGTGAGGATTAGAAAATGGAAAATGTAAAAACACTTTCTCTTATCGAACTTAAAACAAATTTAAAATCTTTAGTTTCTTCTAGAAGAAAAATAGATAAGGTTGCTAGAAAAGATCCAACTTTCACTGAGGAATATAGAGAAAATACCTTAAATGAAAGTAAGACCTTAATTGATGAAGCAAAAAAAGAATTATCTACTGCTACTCAAGAAGTTAAAGACAAAATTGCAAATTTAAAAGAAGAAAAGAGAAAAATTAAATTAGAACATAAAGAAAAAATCGAAGCTTTAAAAGGGCAAACTTTTGAAGTAGATCCTAATTTAGAACAAACTAAAGAAAAACTACTTTCAGAATTTAACGCTTTTAAAGAAAATCATAATAAAGAAGTTACTGATTTAAAAGATAAATTCTTTAGTACACAAGTTGCTTTAAAAGATGAAATTAAAGAATTAAAAATACAATATAAAGAAATCAGATCTTCTAAAACATTATCTTTTAAAGAGCGTGATGAAAAATTACTCCAAATCAAAGGACAAATTTATGATAAAGATCATACTATCGCACGTGAAAAGAATGATAATGAAGTTGCTTTAGATAAATTAAATGCAGCTTATAAAGTAAAAGCTAAAGAATATAAAGAAAAAATTAAATGGTTAGGTAAAGACCAAGCTAAAGCAATTCATGATGAAAAAGTGAAGAATAGAAAGGTTATTAAAAAAATTAACACACTTTTAGATGAAGAAAGAGATAACTTAAAAGCTAATAACTATTTTGGATATAAGTTCTTAATTAATCGTAAATTGAACTTCTTAAAATTTGTTGATAGACAAGTTCAAAACTTTACTCATTGGAATTTATTTAAAGAATGGTTAGTAAGAAATATTCTTTATATCATCATTATCTTATTCGTTATTGTCGTTGCTATATTTAGTGGTGGTAGCTTTATATCATGGAGCTCTATTGTTAACATATTAACTCAAACATCATTCCGTCTTCCTATCGCATTAGGCGTTGCTGGTGCAATCGTTTTAACTGGTACCGACTTAAGTGCTGGTAGAATTGTTGGACTTGTCGCTATGATGAGCTTAATTCTTTTAGGTGGCCAAAATGCTGCTGGAGATATTGTCTTTAGTTGGACTACAAATATGCCATGGATTTGGATTTTAGTAGTCTTAGTTATTGGTATGGCAATAGGTGGTTTATTTGGTGCATTTAATGGATTCTTCGTTGCTAAATTCTCAATTCACCCATTCATTGTTACTTTAGCTACTCAATTAATTATCTATGGTTTAATGCAATTAATTACTTCTCCTGGAGTATTTAATAGTGCTACTACAAGTTTACCTTATGAAGGAATTGGTGGTGCTTATCGTGACTTTATTAGTGGTGGATTTAATCTATTTGGCGTTAAAATTTCTTGGTACATTATTTACGCCATTATCTTAATTGCTATTGTTTGGTTTATTTGGAATAAAACTAAGATTGGTAAAAATATGTTCGCTGTTGGTTGTAACCCAGAAGCTGCAACCGTTAGTGGAATTAGTGTTTTTAAGACAATCTTAATTACCTTCACAATTGCTGGCATCTTATACTCCTTCTCAGGATTTGAAGTTAACCCAGTTTTAGGTGGTGCTAGTGTTGATATTGGTACTAACTATGAACTTGATGCTATTACCGCTGCTGTTATTGGTGGTGTTAGCTTTACTGGTGGTATTGGTAAAGTTAGTGGTGTCGTTATTGGTGCTATCTTCTTACAACTTATCACTTCTGGTCTTCAAACAATTGGAGTAAATGCTTCTTATATTTACATTATTAAGGGTGCTGTCATCTTACTTGCTGTTTCTCTTGATATGAAGAAATATATTGCTAAAAAATAATGAGTAAAAAGAATAATAAAAAATTATTCGAATATTACAATAAACTAAAACTTTCAAATCGTGGCGTTAATATCTTAATTGGTGTTAGCGCCACTATTCTTGTAGTTTTATTAATTGTAGTTATCGTAATCAGTGTGTAAATATGAATATAGGTTATTTAGTTTTAATTTTAATCATTTTGTCATTATCAACAATGGGTTTAGCTTTTAAATACGCTAAAGATTTAAAAAAAGATTTTTATAAAGAAGATGATGGCATTCAAAAAGGGAGAAACGAAATTAAAGCTGAGCTAAATAAAACAAAAAAGAAAACAATAAAAGTTAAAAGTTATCAAGTAATTATCTGTGGATATTTTGGTGGTTTTTTAGGTTTACTATGTTCGTATTTTGCTTTTAGAATAATTCGTCAAGAAGATTCTTTTCATTATTATATTTATTTAATAAACATTATAATTTCAACTATAATTTCGATAGTTGTAATCATTTTATTATTTTATTTTAAAGTAATTACTTTTTAAAAATCCTTGAGATTTGAAGGGTTTTTAAAAATTATCGACATTTTCTATAGTAACAATTTCACCATTTGTTCTTATGAATTTGTCATTAGTAAATTCATATTCAAAATCATCTAAAGGCTCATTATTAATGAGTCTTTTTGTTAATTTATATATTGCATCAGCTTGAACATTGGCTTCATTTTTAACTGTTCCATATAAATAACCATTTATAATATATTCTTTAGAGTCGCTTGTATAATCTACTCCTACTATTGGAAAATATTTCTCATAAAAAGGAAGCTCTACTTCACTAGTTTCACTAGTATTATCTTCTATTATTTCACTATCTAAAGTTAATAAATAATCAATAATTCCTAAAGCCATATCATCGTTATTAGATAAAACTAATTCGATAGTTGTAGTTCCATCTTCATTTAAAAAGTAATCATAGATCGATTTAAAATTATTAAATGCAGTATTTCTAGACCAATCATAAAAAGTAGTATTAATTAAATTTACATCATAACCTAATTCTTTAAGTTTATTTATCGAAGCATTACTTCTTTCTTCTGTATCTTGATGACCTTGTTCGCCTTTAATTAAAACTACATCAAGTTTTCCATTTTTATTTTTATCAAACCTAGAATAATTGAAATTAGTATAGCCATTAAATAAATCATCGACAATGCTAGCCTGAAGTTCTCCTTCATTAGTTGGGTTGGTTCCAACATAATATACATTATCTAAGTCTTTAATATCTTCATATAAAGGTTCTCTATTAATAAAAATAACTGGTATTTGCATAGTTTTTGCTTTTTCTACGATAGATTTTGAAGCTAAACGATCAACAGTATTTACTAATAAAATTTTAGAATCTCCTTGGTTAATTACTTCGCTAATTTGACGGTTTTGAGTAAGCTGACTTCTTGAAGCGTAATATGTTTCAATATTAAAATCAGTAAAACGAGCTTCTATTTCATTAGTTAATTCATTAATAAAAGCATCATCGTTTGTATATAAAAATAAAGGAATAATATTGCTATTTTTTTGACACGAAACTAATAATAAACTATTTAAGATTAATCCTAAAATAATGCCTTTACTTTTCTTCATTTTGACTAACCTCACTAAGTGGAATAATTAAACTAACACTTGTCCCATTATCAAGCTGAGAATTAATTTTTAAATCAGCTTTTTCACCATAATATAACTTTAATCTTTGATAAACATTTTTTAAACCAACACCACTAGTTTCTTTAGTGTTAAATGATTTATATATTTCATCAATCTTTTTAGGTAAAATTCCAAAACCATTATCAACTATTTCTAAAACTAAAAATTCATTATTTTGATAGACATTAACTTTAATTACCCCATTACCTTCTTTTTCTTTAAATCCATGAATAATAGCATTTTCAATTATTGGTTGTAAAATTAATTTATTAACAAAATATTTAGAGATATCGGTATTAATATTTATTTCATAAGTAAATGAATCACCAAATCTGATTTTTTGAATCTTCAAATATTGTTTAGCGTGTTCAATTTCTTTTTCTAATGGGATAAAGTTTTTACCTCGAGAAATCGAGATTCTGAAAAATTTAGATAAAGCGATGATCATCTCTTCTGCTTTATCGTTTTCTTTTTTCTCAATTAAATAAACTATCGAATCTAATGTGTTATATAAAAAGTGAGGATTAATTTGATTTTGTAAAGACCTAAGCTCATATCTTCTTTTTTCTTTTTCGTCTTCAATATTCTTTTTAGCGAGTTCATCAATTCTTTTCATCATTTGATTAAAAGAATTAGATAGTTCGATAACTTCTTTATTCCCTTTAACAACTTTAAACATTTTAGAATCATAGTTTAAACTTTCAACATTATTCATCTCATTTTTAAGTATTCTAATAGGATAAGTTACTTCAGTTGAAAATATATAAATGAAAGCTCCTTCCAAAACGATAATAATAAAGGTAGAAACTAAGATAATGATTAAAAAGTTATTAATGGTTGAAGAAACTTCTTCATAATTAGTAAAAATAGCAACTTTCCATCTGGTATTTGTTAAAGTGGAAACAAACATCCAATAGTTAGTATTATTAATACTAACTATATCAGTACCTAATACTGTCTTTTTAACTTCTTCTAGTTCTATAGGATTATAAGCTTCTGAACAATAAATTAACCCATAATCATTATCATATATAGAAACATGTCCTCCTACACCTAAATCTGTTTCACTTATTAAATTAATAACATTAGTAAAATCTAAATCTAATTTTAAGATTCCTTCATTTAAATCGTGATTATAAGTAATATATTTGCTTAAAGTAAAACCATATCTACCATCGCTATAATTTAGACCACTAAAAAAAGCGATTAACTTATTGTTTTTGGCGTTAATAAACCAAGGAGCATTAGTGACATTAGTTTCAATAGTGTAGTTAGAATTACTTGCTAAACACATTCCATCAAGTGAATAAATTGAAGCACTAGATAATTCATTTTTTAAATTTAAGACATCATCTAAATAAGTGTTAAAACTCGGATTATCTTCAATATCAATATTTGTAACTTTTCTTTCAATACTATTACTAGTTTCAATAACACTACTAAAAAAAGTTTCATAGTTATTAATACATTGATATGAACTTTGTTCTATTTGGTTATCGGTATAATTTTTAATATTGATGTAATATAAAATGTAACTAGTAAAGGCAATGACTAAAGTAAAAACTAAAAAGACTGGTAATAAAGTAACGATTAATTTAACTTTTAAACTTAATGGTGTCTTTTTCATTTTTTACGGTAATCTAAAGGACTCATTCCAAAATATTTTTTAAAGCAATGACTAAAATAATATGGATCTTCATAACCTACTTCACTAGCAATAGTAATTAATTTTTCATTACTAGAAGCGAGTAAAGGTAAACTAGCATTCATTCTAATATCTGTTAAATATTTAGTAAAAGAAGTATTATTCTTTTTAAAAATAGCACTAATATAGCTTACACTATATCCTAATTCTTTTGCGACATCTTCTAAGCTAAGCAATGGATTTTTATAGTTATTTTCAATAAAAATCTTAATTTGATTAAAAGCAGTTTCTACTTTACTTTGTCTACTTCTTTTATTGATTTCATCTATTTTTAGTATCAATTCTTTTAGTAAAAGAATTGCTGTATCACTAGTTTTAGCATCAAATACTCGATGAATTATTTCAATATGAGACATGTATTCTTTATATAAGACAGATAAATTAACACAAGAATTTAAAATAGAATCTAACACATTATTTAAAACAAAGTAATAAGTATCTTTAAAAGATTCTAAAGTAACACGATGCATGATATTTTCGAGTTTTTTAAATACTTCATCGATATGTCCATAAAGAATTTCAAATCCTAAAACCTTATATTCGTTTTCATCAATTTTTCCTGTACTTGAACTAGTGTTATCAACATCTTCAAAAAACATGACCATGTTACTACCTAAAATAGTGCGATATTCTAGCGTTCTTTTAGCATGGCGATAAAGCATTCTAAAACTAACTCCACGATATTTATCTTTATATTTTGAAGTATCTATTATTTCACTTATTCCAATAGATATTGAGGTTTTGCAGGCTTTTTTAATTTTATTGACCACTCTAAGTAAAGATTCTTGAAGTTTCTCTTTATCGATTTTAGTGTTTGAAAGCATTAATAAATTAGTCTCTAAACTATTTGAAAAAGTTAAAAAATTTAGATCTAAATTAGATAACTCTTCATCAATAAATTTTTCTAAATACAAACTTACTAGCTCGTTTTGTGTAAAAGTGATGTCGTAATTTTCATCATCAAAATCAATACAAGCTAAAGTAATATATTGATAATCTAAATTTATTTTATCGATATTTAGCTTATCAATAAAGTTTTCAGGTATTTCTTTTAAAGAGATAAGTTTATTTAAGTCGTTTTCTTGAAGCATTTTTAAAGCACTATCGGCTTGTTTTTGTAAACTTTCGATATTTTTATCGATATTTAACTTTTTATCTAAATCAATTTTTGCTTTAGTTAAAGCTTCATTTAAATCTTCAAAGTTAATTGGTTTAGTGATATAGCCAATAACTCCTAAAGATATAGCTTGCTTTGCGTAATCAAAACTATCATATCCTGAAATAATTATTGATTGGAGTAAAGGTAATTCAAGTTTTGCTCTTTTAATTAAATCAATCCCATCGATATAAGGCATCTTAATATCAGTAATTAATAAGTCTGGATTAAGTGGTACTCCACTGATTAAAGCATCAAATCCATTTTCATAACTTCCAATAACTTCAAAGTTATCATTAACTTTTTTAAGTAAGTTTAAAAGTCTTTCTCGAACAGATTCTTCATTATCAACAATTATTACTTTATACATACTAGCTTTTAGTTACCTCAATTATTTTACTAAGTAAATAAAAATAAGAATTATAGGATTTACCTTCATCGAAGGTAAATATAAGTCTGTTATTTTTACAAATATAACAAGTTGTTTCTTCTAGTAAATAATTAATGGATTCTTCTTTCGGAGCGTTACCTCCTCCAAAGTTTGTAAACATCTTAGAAAAATATGATTCTTTTTTCTTCTTCTCATTCTTTTTATTTAGGAAGTTAATCATATAAAGTAAACTAGATATAAAAGTATTAGTTACTTCATAACTTCCAATTACTAAGTTAGGAGATATGTTAGCAATATCTTCTATTTTAATTTCTCCTTTAAATAAAGGATCTTCTTTATGATTTTCAATAAAACTTAACGAGTTATCATCAAAATAATTAATTAATGCATAGGTAAAATCTTTAAACGAAAGTAAACTTTCTTTAAAGATTTGATAAATATCTTCTTTAGTTAAATCATTTTTATTTAGATTAGCTAAATATACTGTATTTTCTTTTCCTTTTAGTAATTTAATAGCTAAAGATTTATCTAAATCAACTAATTCTTTAGTATTATTAGTAACTAAAATATCATAATTAAAAGATACATTATTAATCTTTAAGTTTGATGTTTCAAAAAAGGTATGAGGCAGCTTTTCATTAAATAAAACATTAAAGTTAACATCTTTAAAAGTTGTTGCTATTACTTTAATAGCTTGAGAAATATTCGTTATTTCTTTAGTGTTAGCTAAATTAATTTCTATATTCATAATATTATTTTATCATAAAGAAAGTTTATTGAGGATTATCTATTTATATAATGAATCTTCTTTTTATACATAAATGTTAAAACTAACATTAAAGTACGGTAATGTCTTATTATCGAGAACTTCTTTAAAACCTATAAGACTTGAGCTTGACGACTGACTTATAGGCTTTAAAGAAAACCAGCGGCCACAAAAAATATATAAAATTTTTAGAATTTCTTATTATTTTATATATTTTATAAGTTTAATAAGTTTAATTAAAATAAAAAATAGCTCTTATAAGTGAGCTAATTTAAATTTATAAATATCGATATAATCGATAAAATTCAATTTTGGCAAAACTAACCTATTGTGATACACTTGCGCCCCTGTTAATCACGGATATAAAATGTACAAAATTAATCCGTGATTGACATAAAAAGTTTTTAGTGTAAAACCACAAAATAAAACTTCATAGGTTAGGATGTTTAGTCAGTTATACTAAATTTATGTTAATAATGTGCTAATTTTCGCTAATTTTTGGCACAAAAAAAGGTTTGAATAGCCGTTTTTAGCGTATCAAACCTATGTTTTCAATATGTCTTTATGCTATCGCTTTAATACAATATAATACTCTTGTTAAAAGATATCCCTTAAAAAGTATTGGTTTTATAAATTAATCTAAAAACTTAGAAATTTTATACAGAAGTGTTTTGTCAGTTATTTTCTTATCATCTCTTTTAATATTTAATTTATGCCTTTCTAACAAAAATATTTTTGATTGACTTTCAACAAAATCATAAAAGATTTTTTGAAAAGAAGGATATTCATCATTGCTTCCAAATATAAGAATAATTTTCGTTTTTGATTTTATGTTCATATAATTTTCTTCTTTTTTGTTAAAATAAGCCTGACTTCTTTCTGAAAACTTATAAAACAAAGAAGGAGCATTAGAACAATATATAGGGATGATAAGAATAACTTCTTTAGATTTACTAAGCATTTCAAAAAATATAAAGTTATCATCATTTTCATAAGGACACTTATTATAAAAACATTCATATTGACATAGAGAGCAACTGTGTATGTTCAAATTTCGATAAAATAATATTTGATCGCCTTCTTTTTTAAAATTATTAGCAACAAAATCCGATATTCCGCCAACTCTTCCGCTAAATGAAACAAATATTTTATTAATATTTTCTTTAGGTTCAATTTTATTGTCATCATCACCAAAAAGATCTCCTGCTGATAACGCATATTCTTTGATCAGGACAAGGATTTTTTGATATGACATCTTTTCAACTCCCGATTCGATTTTATTAATCGTAGATTTATGAGCATAACCTAAAGATTCAGCGAACTGCTGTTGAGTTAAGCCTCTATCCTTTCTTATTTTTTTTATTCTTTTGCCAAAATCATTCATCTTTAATGATATCCTTAATATTGAATTGATTACATTTTATTACGCTTGATGTTTTATGGCCTATCGAATTTAATGATGTTCCCATAAGATATATTTCATTATCGATAATTAAAAATCGGTCGTGGTACGTTTTATCTTCCTTAATAACGATAGGTCCATATTCTTTTTCAAATCTATTTATAATTTCCTTAGTTATTCTGTTAGCTTTGTGACAAATCACTACTTTTTTAATGCCTTTTTTTGATCCAATTAAAAAATCAAAAAGAGAGTCGTCAGCATAACCATCTATGATTATTACTGATTCTATTGCTTTTTTAATCAAATCATTAATAAAAGAAAATCCATCAAAAGAATCGCCTTCATAAATAATGATAGAATCTAAAACGTTCCTGTTTACTATCCCCTTAATATCTTCGACGTCCTTTTTTAAATGGTTGACATCGTTAATAAGTTGAATATAGTTTTCATTAGTAACTATAACTCTGTCTGATGATAATGAATAGCCCTTAATTAAATAATTTCTTAAAACTGCTGTTGCCCATCTTCTGAATAAAATTCCTCTTTTTGATTTAACACGATATCCGACAGCAAGTATAACATCAAGATTATATAGTTTTGCAGGTCTATGATTAGTTATGTCGGAATTTCCGACGGAAGTCATTTCAAATAGTTCTCCTTCGGAAAAAATATTGTTAATATGTTCAGTAATTGTTGAACGAGATTTTCCAAAAAGTTTGGCAATCTGATCTTGAGTTAACCAAATTGTGTTTTGTTGAGGCGAGACATTAACATCCAATTCAAAATCACCATCTACAAACTTAATTATTTCATAATTTGACATATAAATAATTTACCATAAATTAATAAATAAAAGTAGTTTTTTAAGAAACTTTTTTCATTAAGCATGAAAACCATAGAAATCAATATAATTTAATGCTTTAAGCGCCTTTCAAATTTTTAAGAGCTTCAAAAGGAATTTCTTGTACTAAAATCATAATTTATGTGGGCTATTATTTTTCTGGTAAGAGTATCGTTTTTTAGTAGAAACAAAATTTTAAGAATTAGTCATTTCAAACATAAACTTATCGACTAGCAAAACGAAATTTATAAAAAGCCCAATTTCTCGGACAAATAGCATTAATTTTAATAACTATTACTTTGTATCAAAATGTTAGTACAAATATGTCTTTGTGCTATCGCTTTAATACAAAATGACACCCCTACTAGCAAAAAGAAACCCCTTAATAAATGCCAAATGCCACTTCTTTATCTATATTTGAAGTTGTTTAATTATCGAGTATAAATCCATTTAATAATGTCATGAATTTATATAGCTTGGACGATTATCTAAAAAAGTCATCTGGCTAAAAAACTAGGTGACTATTTTCTTATTATTAATCACGAATTAAATATTAAAACTTGCTGATTCTTTTTGTAAACTTACCATTTTTGTAAATTGACCATTTTTATTAATTAATTCTTGTGGATTACCTTCTTCTACAACTTTTCCTTCATTTAAAACAATTACTTTATCGGCATTTTCAATAGTCCTCATCCTATGAGCAATAACTATAACTGTTTTACCTTTCGTAGCGTTAGAGATAGCTTCTTGAACTATAGTTTCATTTTCAGCATCTAATGATGCAGTTGCTTCATCAAGTAACACTATAGGAGCATCTTTTAATAAAGCTCTAGCTATGCTAATTCTTTGTCTTTCTCCTCCACTTAATTCAGTACCATTTTCTCCTATATATGTGTTATAACCATCAGGCAGTTTAGATACAAATTCATCACAATTTGCTTTTTTAGCTGCTTCGATAACTTCTTCATTTGTCGCATCTTTTCTACCGATACGGATATTTTCCATTATTGTATTGTTGAACAAATTCACATCTTGGAAGACTATAGAATAGTTTTTTAAAAGACATTCTGGATCAATATTT
>JADIMY010000055.1 GCA_017694345.1 Candidatus Onthovivens merdipullorum
GACGATGCATAAAACAGTAAATCCAAGTAAAGCAGTTCTACTACCACTAAATAAAATAAAAACCGCTAAAATAAAATTAAATAAAAAAATAAATCTTCTTTTATATACTACACTTAATAATGTAACAACTAAGCAACACAAAAATAAAACATGTCCATAAACATTACCATAAGTAAAGAAACTATAACACCAGTTTTGAGCTACTCCTTGTTCATATTTTGTAAAAAAACTAGGGTGATTAATAAATTCTATATATTTATCTATTTCTGTAGATAAAGAATAGATAATCATTACGATAGTAAAACCAATAAATAAAATAGCAAATATTTTAATTGCTAAATCTTTTTCTTTAAAAGCTGGTAGTAAAAAGAAAAACGAAAAAGCCATTAATAAAGATAAACTTACATCCATTATCGATTTAGCACGGTCTAAAGGTGTAATATTTAATCCACTAGGAAAATTATTAAATTTAGTGCATAAACTCACTAAACTCATATATAGCAAAATAACTATACCAAAAATTAAAAATATAAAAAACTTATTATTAATTCTTAATATTTTATTTCTTATAGCGATATAAAAAGCAATAGCATAAGTTAATAAAATTCCTAGATAAAATAAAACTGTTGAGGTAGTATTGAATGGGCTACCAAAAGCTCCTCCAGCATTATTAACTTCACCAAAAAGCATTCCAAGTAAAATCGCTAAAAATAATATTAATATATAAGCAACATTACGAAAATTTACTTTTCTTTTTATTCGTGCAAAAGAAAATAAAACCCTAAAATTCAAATTAAACCCTCTTAAAGTGGACTGCTTTTTCAGAAATTAAAACTTTGAAGTATCGATTTTCTTGATAATTATCTTTTAAATATTTATCAAATTTGTTTGTAAATTCATTTTTAATAAAGGCTAAAGTTGTACCTTTAAATCCCCCACCATGAATTCTAATCGCTCCATTATCTTTAATAAATTTAGAAACATTATCGATGATTTCTTTAGGAGATCCTTTATATTCTCCTTTAACAAATGTATTTTCTAAATTTTTATCACTACTATCTTCACTATTTCTAATCGCTTTAAGGAAGTTTTCTAAATTATTTTCTTCGATAGCTTTTTTAGCATCGAGTACATTTTGATTTTCTATAAAGAAATGTTTAGCTTTTCTTTTTTTAGCTTCATCAATATTTAAGTTGTCAATTCGTTCAAATATATTTTTAGTATCACTAATATCTCTAAGATAAGTTTTATTTTCTAAAAGTTTAGCAACTTCATTCATACTACTAGGAATAGCAGCATAAAGTGGAGTTAAATTAGAGTGATTGCCAAGAGATTTAATTAAATATAATGTTAAAGGTAATTTAAAAGGAAGTGTCTCGATGAAAGGATTTTCTATATTTTTAAAATCTATAAAGTTTGATGAATCAAAACTAGTACCAATTTGATCAAGTAATCCACATGGTTTATAGAAATAATTATTTTCACTATATTGACCAGTTTTAGCAATAACTAAAGGAGAAATTTTTCCTTCGTTATATAAATAAGATATTAAATAACCAAATAAAGATTCAATTGCAGCACTACTACTTACGCCACTTCCATTAGGAATTTCACTTTCAATATAAATTTTAAAACCACCAATTTTATAGCCTAATTCCTTTAAATGAAAAAGCACTCCTTTTGCTAAACTTAAAGTTGTCCCTCTTTCACTTTCTTTAGCTTCTAAGTCATCTAAAGAAAAGCTAATTAATGGATAACCTTTTGAAAAGATTTTTACCTCACTAGATTCACTAACAGCACCTTTAATTCTCAAAGAACAATTAGCAACTAAACACAAACCATGGTTATGATCGGTGTGATTACCACAAATTTCAAATCGTCCCCCAGTATCAATTAAATATTTAGCCTCTTCACCAAATATTTCTTTAAATTTATTTATTAATGTTTTTTCTAAAACCATACATTTACCTCTATTTAGTTAAATCTTTAAATTTATAGCGAATAAAATGATTATATTTTTCACCTTTTCTTAAAATTAAACTATTTAAATTAGGATTATATAATTGAGGCTCTAAAGCGATACCTCTAGCTAATTTAAAATCATCACGATTAGCAAACTTAACATCAGTTAAGGAATTATCTAGATATATATTCATCGCAGGATAATCGGTATATAAAGATAACTTAGTATCTTTATTCTTTAAAATAACTTGAGGCTTTTTACTATTTTCGCTATCAAAAATAAAGGTATTATCGATAGTTTCTAATGGACTTTTAACAATGTCATTAAATTTAGAATTAATTTTAGTAGCTTTTTTAAAATCTAAATAACTAGGAACTTCTTTTGTCTCAATAATAAAGACTGTATCGTCAGTTAATCCATATTTAGAGGCATTCATTTTTAAAGTATAGCCTTTTAAATCTAAATCATTATCAAAATTAAAATACATATGATTGGATAAGTTCATTAAAGTAGTTTCGTTTGTCTTGCCCTTAAAATGAATCCTAAATTCTGGTTTTTCTTTACTAAATTCATAAATGACAGAGATATGACATTTACCAGGGAATCCATTTTCTTTATCTTTATCAACAATTTTAAAATGAACTTTAATAGCTTTATCATTTTCACTAACTTTATAATCAAAATTTTTATAAGATAAAGACTTATCATCTCCAGCATGTAAACAATAATTAAAATCTTTAGTTTGAAGTAAATGATATGGCTTACCATCGAGTTCTCCATCACATCTAACTCTTCCACAAACTCGACCTAAAGTTTTTCCATAATATTGAGGACAAGTTAAAAATTCGTTTTCATCTTTTAAAGTTAAAATCATTGGTCTATTAAAGATACTTAAACTATAAACACTAGCTCCAAAAGTACATAATCTAGCTTTAATAGAACTTGATGTTTCAATATCAATCCAATAGATACCATCTTTAAATTCACTTATTTTGTAATCCATAAAATTAACCTCTTTTATATTCTACCAAATTAATATAGATACTTAACTATTTAATTCTTTTATTATTAATTTATTAGCAATGGCAGGATTCACTTTTCCTTTTGTTTCTTTCATAAGTTGACCCATGACAAAGCCTTGCACTCTAGTTTTTCCAGTCTTATAGTCATTTTTTAAAGTTGGATTAGTTTCAAGAATCTTTTTAATGATATTAGTAATTAAATTTTCATCACTAATTAACGTAAATCCTAAATCTTCTTTAATCTTTTTAGGTGAAATATTTTGTTTAATAAG
>JADIMY010000056.1 GCA_017694345.1 Candidatus Onthovivens merdipullorum
ATAAGTGAAATAAAATAAAGTAAAAAATACAAAAATAAAGACAATATAATTCCACGGAATTATAAATTTTAAAGTTAAATTAAAGTGAACAATTAATAAAATATAAAATATATAAAAAGTAGATAAAACAATACTAGATCCGATATAAATACTTTTATTTTCTCCTTTATAGATAGAAAAATAATCTTTTTTATTAACTTCTTTAATATGATTTTCTTTATTTTTAAGATATTTAGATAATTTTTTATCTAAATATCGAGCAATCTTAAGAATATAGTAAATCCCAATTAATATAATTAAAATACATTCAATAAATTCATAGATTGAAGTAAAGTTTTGATAAGGAATAAGTTCTAAACCAAAGACAATAGTTGCAACCCCAATTCCTCTACATAAACAAATAATTAATAAATGATACCAAAAATTTATTTTACTAATTCCAGCAATACAGCATAATAAATCATCAGGAAATAAAGGGAATAAATACATACAAGGTAAATAAACTACCCCTTTTTCTTTTAAAATCTTTTCTGCTTTAGAATAGTCCTCTTCCCCAAACATCTTTTTAATTAGCGGAGCTCCTCCAAATCTACCAAGAAGATCCATTAATAAACTAGAAGTAATAACTCCAGCATAAAGTAACAAAAATGTTTTATAGCTTGTACCAAATAAAACTACAGCTAAAGCAATAAAAGTAGTAGTTCCACCTGGAGCAAAACATAAAACAATCGTTAAAACTACTTGTAAGACATAAAATATTAAATACCCATACCAATTATTGGTTAAATTTTTAAACAAAGTCTCATTAAATTTAAATCCATCATTAAAAGTAATGACATTAGTTAAATAAAGAATTAAAAAAGCAAGTAAACTTAAAATAATACAAACAATTAAAATAATTATTAATTGTTTTATTTGTTTTTTATATTTACTTAAAAATGCTTTAATTTTGTTCATATGGTGTATTTTATCATATTCTAAAATTAATTAATTAAGAATATAATTTAAATATGGAAAAAATGATTGTTAAAAGAGATGGAAGTGTTGAAAAATTCGATGAATCTAAAATATTTAAAGCCTTAAAGAAAGCTTTTATTGCAGCTAATATTACCTTTAACGATAACGAAATTAATGAATTAGTTAGTGACATTGTTAAAGTTACTAATGGCGATACAGTTTCAGTTGAAGAAATTCAAGACTTAGTTGAAAAAGAATTAATGGATAAACATTACTATGAAGTTGCTAAACTTTATATTATCTATCGAGAAAAAAGAAATGAACTTCGTCAATATAGGATGGCTTTAAATAACTTAGTTCCTAGTTATAATTTAAATAAAACTTTAAAAGATATTCAAAGAGAATTTAATAATCCTGTATATAGTTTAGATAAGTTATATCGTAAATACGAAAGTCATTTTATTTATAAAATGAGTGAAGAAGAAAAACTACATACTTTAATTAATTCTAGTTTAGAATTAATTAGTTTTGAAGCTCCTTTATGGAGTGAAATTGGAGCTAGATTATATTTAGTTAATTTTTATAAAGAATTAAAAGATAACTTAAAAAAATATAATCTTAATGATTTTGAATCTCGAATTAATCTTTATATAAATAAGTTTCACTATGATAAAGATTTATTGAATAATTACACAAAAGAAGAACTTAAATCTTTTGAAAAACTTATTAATAGAACTAAAGACAAACTAATTCCATATAACTTATTACATAGAATATTAATAAATTACTTAGTAAAACTAGGGGAAATAGATTACATTGAATCTTTCCAAGAGTTTTATTTATTAATCGCGATGGTTTTAGCAAAAAATGAAGAAAATAAATTATCTAAAGTTAGTGAATATTATGAAGCTTTATCTAAACAAACTTTAAGTTTAGATAATCCTTTAATTTTACCTATTTTAAAAAATCTTTAATTTAATTATTATCATTACTTTCTTTTTCTTTATTTTTAGAGAAATATTTTTCTTTAACCAAGTAATAAAGTTTAGGAGAATAAGTAACTATATAGTAACTAGATATACCAAAACCATATCCTAAAATAGCTCCAGCTAATACATCAGTAAAGTAGTGATGTGAAACTAAAACCCTGCTAAACGCCATTAAAATTCCAAAAATTATAAAAAATATCATAACAGGAAGATAAAACTTTCTTTCCTCTTTATTAAAAATATACATAAAACTAACGCCACCAATAACGGTAAAACTAGTAAAAGTGTGGCCACTAGGAAAACTATTCGAATCGGGTTTAATACCAGGAACTTCTCCACCATTATTAGTGATAGAAACTAAACTACCTACTAAATTAGGGTCTTCAAAAGGTCTAGCTCGATCAAAGATGTTTTTAAGTATTAAATCATTAATTACTAAAGTAAGGATTACACCAATTAAACAAATAAATCCTAGTTTTCTAGTCTTTTTCATAAATAAAAGAAATATACCTAAAACAATAAAAAATATTCCTTTATCACCTAAATTTGTAAAAGCGATAATAAATTCCTTAAAAAAATCAGGTAAAATATCAAAAAATTTACTAAAAGCTATTTCAATAGCATTATCAAATGGATTTGACCAGATTGTTAATAGATTAGTAAGCATAATTTATAATCCTTCCTTATTTATAATATATTTATTAGCCAAAAATAAAGTTTCTTTATCACTTTCGTAAGTTAATAAGTTTATGGCATCTCTATATTCTTTAAACTTAATTTTAATTACTTCGTTATCGTGCTTATCAATAGCTAAAGCACTATTATCTATAACTTTTGCGACAAAATAATGAACATCTTTAATAATACCTTCATAAGGAGAATATGTAATTATATGTTCAAAATTAATATCGAGTAATACATCTAAAGATGTCTCTTCTTTAATTTCTCTAATTGCTCCTTCAGATAGAGATTCGTTATTTTCTAAATGTCCTTTAGCTAAGGATATATGACCTAAACTCATATATTCGATTAAATATAAGATTTTATTATTTTCTATTTTATAAATAACTGCACCAGCACTAATTTCTTGTTTCATAGTTTGCATTTTATAATAATTAAATTTAATAGTAAATATTATTTAATTTTTGACACTGTCAAAAATTAAATAATAAATTATTCTATCAATAATTTATTGATTATGTTAATATTTATGAGCGCAAGCAAGGAAGATGGCGAAATTGGAGAAGAGGCCTAACTCACCTGGCTGTGAACCAGGCATTCACCGGTTCGAATCCGGTATTTCGCCCCATATTAGAAGCATAGGTTTGATACGCTAAAAACGGCTATTCAAACCTTTTTTTGAAATAAAACGATATAATAATCTCAGCAATAAATAGTAAGTTGGTAAAAGTAAATATTTTACACCATGTGCAAATTTAGCTACATTTTTTGATAAAGTTTAAAAAAGTTCGTAAAACTTCGTAATTTGCTTAAATTCGACCGCAAACTTTATTTGAAAATTTTTCACTCATTTC
>JADIMY010000057.1 GCA_017694345.1 Candidatus Onthovivens merdipullorum
ATAAAATAGATAGACCAAATGCTAATCCTCAAAGAACAATCGATGAAGTTTTAGCTTTATTTATAGAGCTTGGCGCTCCTGATAGCTTTTTAGATTTTAAAGTTGCTTATACTAGTGCCTTAAATGGAACAAGTAGTCTATCATCTAATCCAAATACTCAAGAACCTGGTATGAATCCGGTATTCGATTTAATTTTAAGTGAAATACCTGCACCTAAAGTAGAACTTAATGCTCCTTTACAAATGCAAATGTGTTTACTAGATTATAACGATTATGTTGGAAGAATGGGTATTGGACGAATTCAAAGAGGTACAGTTCATTTAAATGATACCGTTACTTGTGCTAGGCTTGATGGAACTGCTAAAACATTTAAAGTGTTGAAATTAATCGGATATCAAGGTTTAAAGAAAGTCGAAATTGATGAGGCTGATGCTGGAGAAATTTGTGCAATTGCTGGTTTACCTGATATAAATGTTGGTGAAACTATTTGTGATCCTGCAAAAGTTGAGGCTTTACCTCCTTTACATATTGATGAACCAACTTTACAGATGACTTTTGGTACTAATACTTCACCTTTAAGTGGAAAAGATGGAAAACTTTTAACTGCTAGAAAAATTGAAGAAAGACTATATAAAGAAAAAGAAAAAGATGTTAGTTTAAAAGTTAGTAGAGTCCCTAATACTGAAACATGGATTGTTTCTGGTAGAGGTGAGCTTCATTTAGGCATCTTAATTGAAAATATGCGTCGAGAAGGATTCGAACTAGAAGTCAGTAGGCCTAAAGTCATCATTAAAGAAATCGATGGTGTTAAATGCGAACCTTATGAAGACTTATCAATTGAAGTTCCAAATGAATTTGTTGGAGATATTATGACAAGTATAGGAAACCGTGAAGGTGAACTCGTCGATATGAATAGCGACGATTCTAATACTAAAATCAATTATGTAATACCTTCACGAGGATTAATTGGTTTTATCACTAATTTCTTAACTCTAACAAAAGGATATGGAATTATTTCCCATACTTTCAAAGAATATCGCCCTTGTAAAGATAAAAATATCGGTGAAAGACAAATCGGAGTTTTAGTAGCTACCGAAAAAGGTAATGCTACTCCTTATGCTTTACAACATGTAGAAGACCGTGGAATTATGTTTATTGCTCCTGGAACAGAAGTCTATGAAGGAATGATTGTTGGAGAAAATAAATACGATACCGATTTAGCTGTTAATGTTTGTCAAACCAAAAATTTAACAAACCAAAGAAGTGCAAATAAAGATCAAACCGTTGTTTTGAAAACTCCTCGTAAAATGACTCTTGAAGCTTGCTTAGATTATATTAATAGTGATGAATTAGTTGAAATTACTCCTTCTACTTATAGAATGAGAAAGCGTATTTTAAATACTGCTGAAAGAAAAAAGTGGGAAGCAAAAAATAAATAAAAAGGGCTTAATTTTCAAAAACCCTTTAAATCTTAACTATTTTTTAAAAATAACTAGGTTGACTAGTTATTTTTTTTCATCTTCTAAAGAAGATATTTCTATACCTTTAGGTGAGATAGTTAATTCATGTAAATCGTTATTTTTATTTTGAAGTAAGTGTTTAGTTACTTCTTCTTTAAGTTCTTTAGTTGTGATATAAATAAAATTATTTGTTGCTTCTATATTAGCTTCAGTTAATGCTAAAGAATTCTTAAAAGTCGCCTTATAAACATTAGCTTCTAAATGATTATTATAAGCATTTAAGTTTAAATAAGCTCCTGCTTCAACATTACTTTGATTTACTGAATCTAATAATTTAGTTGAAGCGTGCACATCATTAAATGCTTCTAAAAAGTGAAAACATCTTTTTTCTTCTTCAAAGAAATATGTAATAACTAGTTTTTCATAATCTTTTAATTGACTATAAGGACCAAATAAATAATTAAAGGCATGTCTAAAATTAATATCTGTTAATTTATTAACTCTAGCATAATCTCTAACTTTTTTATAAACATCATAAATAGATTTTAAATAAATATTAGATTCATTAGTAGTTAAGGCATCTTTAATTCTTAAATCAAAAATAGCAAAACGATCTAAGTTAAGGAAGGAATTACCTATTGTTAATTTATTACCTTTTAAACTTAAAGAGTATGCCCCATCAATAAAGAAACTCATTAAATATAAGTAAGGTAAAATTTTACCACCATATTCATAATAAACTTTTTGAATAACTTCACAAATTTGTGAATCTTCCATTTTAATATCATAAATTAAAACTAAAGATTTAATGAAATTAATTAAAAAGTTTGTATAAAATCCTTCGCTTTCTTTAATCGTTGTAATATAACTAAATTTTATTCCTTCAAAATTAACTAACAACTTTCGATCAATTAATTCTTTAAAAGTACCATAAAGTAAGCCTTTTATAGTACTCTTATCGCTTACTTCATTATATCCAAATTTTTTTAAATAAAATGTGTATGCCGATTTAGGAAAATAAATTTTAACATAGTCTTCTTTATAGCGATTAGCAATCGACTTAAAATAAAGCTCATTAGCATTAAAACCACTTATTGAACCATCGTAAAAATCACCATATTTTCCAAGTAAATTAATAGGAGTATGACTTGTAAGTAAAACACTACCTTCTTTTTTTATACCATGTCTTTTTAGTTTAATTTGTTTCATATATTTATTTTATCTTACCTCCTATAAATTTAAAAGATTTATTCGATAGATTTTAAGGATTCACTCATTGATATTTTTCTAATTGAAAAACTCATAAGAATATTTACCACTAAAGCTGTAACCAAAGAAATTAATAAAGAATAAACAAAAGTTAATAGAAAAATCGTATAGTGATAGGAAATAATTGGTGTTTGATTAGTCATTAAAACAATCATTTCTAAAGGAAATCCTAAAGCAAGTCCAAATAAAGCCCCAATAATTGTAAGAATCATCGTTTCGTAGATTAGACTTTTACTAATTTCAAAAGTCGAAAACCCTAACACTTTTAAAGTTGCGAGATCTCTTAGTCTTTCTCTAAAATTGAGTATCGATAAGTTAATTAAAACAATTACTGCTAAAATAATAGCGAAAACTTTAATAGTATTAGTCATTGATTTTACACTAGTCATATATCCATCGATTCTATCAACATTTTCAGGATAAACCATCGCACTAGTAATAAATGAATAAGGATTATTTTCGTTTGTTGCTGGAGTTAAAATTTCTTTAGCTTCACTATAGCTTACTCCTTCTTTTAAACTAACCCAAGCATTAGTAACATAAGGTAATAAATTAGGAACACTTTCTTTATAAATAAATACTCCACCTAAAGTGAAAGTATAAAAAATATCGACTACTTTTAATTTATATTCAGTGTTATCGCTAGTAAAAGTAATGTAATCTCCAACTTTTATCCCTAAATTCTTTGCTTTACTTTCAGCTAAAGCACAAGTATTTTCTTCTATTTCCCAATGATTAAATTTAAAATTAGTTGAACTTTCACTAAAATAAAATAAATAAATCATCTCACTATAAGAAGAATTTTCTTTACTCGCATTAACTTGAGACATCGAATATTCTTCCCATTTATCAATAATTTCATTACCTTCACTATCTTTAAATACACTAGGATCAACACTACCTTCTAAAGTATTAGCATTAAAAGTAACTTGGACATCGCTTCCAAAAAAGCCATTTAAATCGTTATTTTTACCATAATTTAAAACATCGTCGATCCCCATTCCACATATAAGTAAACCAGTGCAACCCATAACTCCAACAATAACCATAATAGATTTAAAAATATGGACCCTGATATTTCTAAGTGCCATCATTAAAGAAATATTTTTAGGTTTAGCTTCTTTTTCTTTTAAATTAATCTTAGGAACACTAGGTCTCATCGATTTAGCTGGAGTTAAACTAAGTTCTTTATAAATTAATATATAAGTTAGAAAAACTGTTACTAAGAAAACTCCAATTATAACTAAAAAAGAACTTAAAAACGGAAAACTATATCCAATTGGTACTAACGAATACAAAATGTCGTATTTTATATTCATTACTTGTGGTAATAATATAGGACCAATAATTAAACCAAGAATTACTCCAAATAATGTTGTAATACTCATCATTAACATATAATAAGTAAATATAGAAATTTTAGAAAAACCTAAAGATTTAAATGTTCCAATTTCAGTTCTTTCTTTTAATATTAATTGTGAAATCGTCGTTAAAACTACAAGTATTGCAACTAAAAAGAAAATTAAAGGAAAACAATATGCTAATTGTTTTGATTGAATAATATCACTTTGAATAACCATATTACTTGGCATATTGTTTAGATTAGTTATTGCAATTAAAGAACATCTCGTATTATTTTGATCATTATAATAATCACTAATTTTATTAGTTAAATCATTTATATCGATTCCTTCACCTAGCTTTAAAACAAATTGATTTACTAATAAATCTAAAACATCCTCTTCTAAAGAACTATCTTCAATCCTATTTTTTATCTCTAAAATTATATTATCAATTTGAGAAGCATAATTATTATTAGTTATATTATTTAAAGATGTTTCAACATTCCCTAATACTCTATCTACTAAATTGTTAAATAACAATTCGCTAGAAACTAAAAAGCTTGAAGAATTAAAAGTTGATGTTTGAATATTTTCTGGATGAGACATTAATCCATTTACTTCTAAATCAAAGCTAATGTAAGGATTATTAGAGTAATTATTAAAAAAATTTTCAATTTCGTTTATTATATCATCTTGATAATTATTTAAAAAATCTTTGAGTTCTGAAGGAATAATTTCTAAATTATTGATAAAATTAAAAAAATCAGTTAGATAAATTTCAAGATTTTCATCTAATTCATTTAAAATACTTTCAAACATTGTTAGATCAAAACTAACACTTAAAATATCACCAAGTTCTAGTTTTTCTCCTGTTAAAATTTCATATCGATCCACAAAATCTTTATCGATAAAAAAGAAATTATTAAGGCTATTAAAAGATTCACCTTTTTCATAGTTATACGCTGTATTTATCTTAGGAAAGTCTTTAGAGATAATAGCATTAGCTGCAGTGTTTTCAATATTTGCTGAAAAATAAAATCTTTTTTCAACTAGACTAGCATTTCCTCCATTAAGCGAAACAATATTTTCATAATCTTTTTTAGTATCAGTTAGTCCTTCGCTACCTGGATTAAAAGTGATCCATAAATCACTTATATTCCCAGCTTCATAAACTTTATTAACTCTTTTAGAAAATTCTTTAGAATTTGCTTCTAATCCAATAAATAAAGTAACCGCAACCGCAACAATAAAAATAATTGCAATAAACTGCTTTAAATTATGAAAAATGTCTCTAAAACATTTTCTTAAAAGAAGTTCATTAGTCTTATTTTTCATTACCATTCAATGTCCTTTACATCTTTTGGATTAGTAATTACTTCGTTAGAAATAATTTTTCCATCTTGAACCTTTATTATTCGATCAGCAATAACGCTTATCGCTTTATTATGAGTAACAATAATTACAGTTTTATTTTGTGTTTTACATATATTTTTAAGTAAAGAGATAATTTGTGCACCTGTTTTACTATCAAGTGCTCCAGTTGGTTCATCAGCTAATATTAATCGAGGATTTTTTACAATTGCTCTAGCAATAGCAACTCGCTGTTGTTCTCCTCCACTTAATTGGCTAGGGAAGTTTTTAGCTCTAGCTTCAAGTCCAACATTTTTTAATATTTCCATTGAATCAAAAGAATTTTTTGATAAAGTTGCTGCTAAATAGACATTTTCGTAGGCTGTTAAAGATGGCATTAAATTATAAAATTGAAAGACAAATCCAATATCATTTCGACGAAATTCACCTAATTTTTTTTCGTTAAGCTTAGTGACTTCAATATCATCTAAAAAATAATCTCCAGAAGTAGCAAAATCCATCCCACCTAATATATTTAACAAGGTAGTTTTACCTGCTCCACTAGGTCCTAAAATAACTACGAGCTCACCTTTAGAAATTTCAAAACTAGCGTCACTTAAAGCGACAACTTCGTTTTCTCCTTTTTTCCCATAAACCTTTGTAATATTTTTTAAAATAAGTTCAGACATAGCGTTCTCCTTTTATAAAAGTGGTGAGATTACTCTGATTAAACCATAAACAATTTTTTTATACCATTTTAAATTTAAATATTTTTTATCATCAATTCTTTTAGAAACACTTAACATCTCAATTAAGTCATCTCTCATTTCGATAATCTTAGGAGAATCATAAATAAATAAATCATTTTCAAAATGTAAATAAAATGAACGATAATCAAAATTAACAGTTCCGGTTAAAACATATTTATCATCAACAACCATCATTTTTTCGTGATTAAATCCAGGAGTATATTCATAAATCTTAACCCCATAAAAAGCAAGTTTAGAGTAAAAACTTCTTGTTGCAACATAAACCATTTTTTTATCTGGAATTCCTGGAGTAATTATTTTAACATCAACACCACTTCTAGAAGCAATGCATAAAGCTTGTAATAATTCTTCATCAGGAATGAGGTATGGTGTACATAAATAAATATATTTTTTAGCTTTAAAAATAAGTTGTAAATGGGCATTTCTAGCACTTTCTTCATTATCAAAAGGTACATCTCCAAATGGTTGAATATATCCTATTTCTTTTGAAAAGTCTTCAGAACCGGATTCTTTTTTATATTTATAGGCTTTAGGATCTAATTTATTTTTCTTATCAACTAAATTCCAGTTACTAATAAATAAATTAGTTAAGCCATTAACTGCTTCGCCTTTAAGTCTCAAACAATTATCTTTCCAAACTCCAAATCTTTCTTCTTTATTTATATATTCATCAGCAATATTTATTCCACCCGTAAATCCTACTTTCCCATCTATTACTAGTATTTTTCGGTGATCTCTATTGTTTTGTCTTATATCCATAAATGGTCTACACCTATTAAAAGCGTAGCACTTTATTCCGTCTGCTATCGCTCTTTTATAAAAGAAAGCCTTAACTTTAAAAACACTACCAAAGTCATCATAAAGTAATCTAACATCAACGCCTTCTTTAGCTTTTTCCTTTAGAATTTCATAGACAGAATCAAAGAAAATTCCTGGATCAATAATAAAATATTCCATGAAAATATAAGATTTTGCTTTTTTTAATTCTTCTAGCATTGGTTTAAAAGCATCATCTCCAATCTTATAATATGTGATATTAGTATTTTTATAAATACTACTTATTGCGTTTTTATATAAACCATTGGCAATAAAATAGGCATCTTCATCTTTATTTTTTATTTCGTTTAAAACTTGAGTTGAATCATCTTTTCCTTCATTGAGTGATTTATTTATAGGGCTAAAACGAAGTTGTTTCATCTTTTTTGTTGTGATTTTATCAGCATACAATAAATATAAAATTGCTCCTCCTAAAGGAAAGCAAAGTAAAGTTACTAACCAAGAAACTTTATAACCGCTATTAACATTAGTATTTGCAATAAAAATCGATAAAATAATATCAATTAAGGTGATAAGAATAACAGGAATCCATAATAATTTAATAAATGGTATTAAAATAATACATGCTAAAAAACCAATAAAAAATAATGTCTCTAAGCAAAACATCAATAATACTAAATAAAATCTTATTCTAGGTCTAGCTTTTCTTTTTCTTTCCATGTTTATTTAACCGTTTTTATATAATCATAAAATTCATCATAACTATCGACAACATCAGCGTATTTTGATAATACTTCTTTAGAATTATGCCCTTTCGAAAATAATAAAC
>JADIMY010000058.1 GCA_017694345.1 Candidatus Onthovivens merdipullorum
AAACAAATTAAATAAAGAAATAAAAAAACAAAATATTATTGATATCTTAAATGCTTTAGACATTTATAACATTAAAGATGAATATGTTCATAATTTAAGTGGAGGTGAAAAGCAAAGAGTTGCTATTGCTAGAGCTTTAATTAATAAACCAAAAATCATATTTTGCGATGAACCAACTGGTTCTTTAGATGAAAAAAATGCTGAGGCTATATTTGAAATATTAAAGAAAATTTCAAATACTACTTTAGTAATTTTAGTAAGTCACGATAAAGAATTAGTAAATAAATACTGTGATTATATCTTTGATATGAAAGATAAAGAATTAATAAAAAATAAACCTAAATATATTAATTATGATGAAATATTTATTGTTTCTAGTAATGAAAAAAGTTCAGGAAAACTCTCCTTTAAATACATATTTAGGAATATCAAGAATGTTTTAAAAATTAAAAAAGGAAGATATTTATTATCTAGTTCCATATTTTCTTTATCTTTAATTTGTTTAGGTTTAACTTTATTTATCTCAAATAATGTGAGTCAAAGTATAAATAAAGCATTTGGAACGATTGTTAATGAAAATTCCTTATTGCTTCAAAGAAAGAATCAAGATAATCAAATAAGTGCTTATTCAGCTAGTGAAATAGATATTTTAAATTTAAAAAAAGAGTATTACGAAGACATTGAGTATATTGGATGTAAATATTTAGTTAATTTTCCTTCCTTTTTTGTTGATGAAAATCGATTTTTCATTTATAAAGGAGATTTTTCTAAAGAACTAAGTTTTTTAACTGCAACAAGTATTAATGAATTTTCTTATTTAACTGAGGAAACAAAGCTAAATAATAACTTTTGTCCAAGTAGTGTAATAGATAATCCATTAAAAAATGATGAAATTATTGTTTCTTTAGATTATCTCAACATGGAAAAATTATGTAAAGATCTTCAAATTGTTAGAAGTTATAAATCTTTAGGAGAACATTTGAAAGATAATAATGTTCAACTTATATTAAAAGTTAGAAATGATAATTGGAATTATAGCGATGAGCAGTTATTTAGATTAGTTGGAATTATGCAAAGTCCTCAAACTAAGATTTATCATACTAACGAATTATTTAATAAGTTTGTCTTTGAAGATTCAATGAGACTTCCTACTACTAATAATATGTTAGAAGTTTCTTATTATCCTTGGGTTATGAAAAAAGTATATTATTTAAAAGCAAAAACCTTTCAAACTCAACTTATTAATAAGATTTTAGAGAACGATAAATATAAAAATTTTATATTTGATAGCGATAATAGTACTTACTCACCTTCACTATGTAAAGTTGGTGAACTTTGTCACAATAATCGCATATTTGTCTTTAGAAGTTTAAATGATATTTTTGAACATTACGTAATTGATCAAATATATAAGACTAATAATAAATTTAGTAATTATTATTACACGACTTTTTATGGTTATGCTAATTATGGTAATAGTTTATTCAATGGGTTTGCTTGTCCATTATATTTTTCTTTAAGCGATAAGGATGTTAATAAAATTGTTACATCCTTAGAAAAGATTCCCGTTAATAATAATGAAGTAAAATTTGATAATAATATTGCTAGAGGATATGTTTTAGATACTAATAGTGAGAATGTTAAATTTTCTATAACATATGATGGTGCCTATCAAGGCAAAGAAACTTTAGATCTTAATGAAATAGCAATTTCTTCAGCTTTAGCTAGTAAGTTAAGCAACATAGATTTACTAAATAAAGATATTTATTTAACTTTAAACTATAGCAGTGAATCTAATGGAAAAGATATCTTTAATAAGTTTAAAACTATTAAACTTAAAATTGGTGGAATAGTTGATTCTGATCGATATCAAATATATCAAAAACCAGATTTTAGTATCTATTTATTTCGAGATTTTTTCGAAATAAGTGTCTTTAGTTTAATTCCTCAAGCTGTTGTTTATGAATTTAATGAAAAACCAAGTGAAAAAGAAATAAGATTAATTAATAATAAATTTCAAGAATACGAACTTATCGATCCTTTTAAACCAATTAATAATAGTGTTAATGAAGTTTTTGGTTATATCGATTTAGGATTATCGGTATTTACAGTTTTTGCATCTTTATCAACGATTGTCTTACTTTTTGTTATAAACACAATTAATTTCGAGGAAGAAAAAAGAAATATAACTATATTAAAATTAATTGGCTTTGATGATTTAGAGATTGCTAAGATGCAGTTAATAAAAAATTTTGCTTACACTTTACCTTCTTTACTAACTTCTAGTTTTTCATTAATTATCTTATCAATTTTTATTTCAAAAATGATAGCAGAAATATTAGGTTTAAGTATGGCTTATACCTTGCCTTTGTCTTCCTTTTTAGGAATTGCTCTATTAACTATTTTTCTAACGCTCATTTCATTCATTTTTATTTATTTTTATACTAAAAATAAAGAAAACTATCAAAATTTGCATTAACTAATCTATATTTTTAAAGTTTAATTTATTATAATAATCACCGAAAGAAGAGGTGTTTTTAATGGGTTTAAAAGCAGGAATTGTTGGATTACCAAATGTAGGAAAATCTACTTTGTTTAACGCTATCACTAATAGTCATGTAATGGCAGCTAATTATCCTTTTGCAACAATTGAGCCTAATGTTGGAACAGTTGCAGTTAAGGATGAAAGAGTTGATAATTTATCAAAGTTATTTAATCCTAAAAAAACGATTTACACTACAATTGTCTTTTATGATATTGCTGGACTTGTAAAAGGTGCAAGTAAAGGCGAAGGATTGGGAAATAAATTTTTATCTCATATAAGAGAAGTCGATGCAATTGTCGAAGTGGTGAGATGTTTTGAAAATAAAGATATAATCCATGTCGATAATAGTGTTGATCCAATTAGAGATATTGAAACTATTAATTTAGAATTAATCATGGCTGATTTAGAAACAGTTGATAATCGTTTAGGGAAAATAGAAAATAAAGCTAGAATTAGTAAAGATAAAGAAAGTGTTATTGAAGTTAATTTATTAAAGAAAATTAAGGAAACATTAAATGAAGAAAAACCTATTAGATCACTATTTTTTAATGAAGAAGAGACTAAAATTTTAAAAAACTTTAACTTTTTAACAATAAAGCCAATTTTATATGTTGCTAATGTTAGTGATACTGATTTATCCGATTTAGATAATTGTAAAAATTATAATCTAGTTAAAGAATATGCCTCAAAAGAAAACAATATGGTTGTTCCTATTTCTTGTGAAATTGAGAGTGAATTATCAAGTTATAGTGAAGAAGAAAAGAAAGAATTTTTAGAAACAATGGGTGCAAGTGAAAGTGGGCTTGATACTTTAATCAAAGCTACATATAAATTGCTTAATTTATCAACATTTTTTACGGTTGGAGAAGACGAAGTCAGAGCTTGGACTTTTTTAAATGGTATGACTGCACCAGATTGTGCTGGTCTAATCCATACTGATTTTAAAAAAGGATTCATTAAAGCTGAGGTTTATACTTACGATGATATTATGAAATATAAATCTGAAGTAGCTTTAAAAGAAGCGGGTAAAGTAAGAATTGAAGGAAAAGATTATATTGCTCAAGATGGAGATATATTCTTCTTTAGATTTAATGTATGAAAATAGGTTTTAGTAAAGATGTTCATAGATTAAAAAAGAATGTTCCTTTAATATTAGGAGGAGTAACTATTCCTTATAAAAAAGGATTAATCTCTCATAGCGATGGAGATGTCGTATTACATTCACTAATTGATGCAATTTTAGGAGCATTAAATAAAGGAGATATTGGAAAAGTTTTTCCTGATAATACAAGCGAATATAAAAATGCTTCTTCAATGTATCTTTTATCAAAAACTTATAAAATACTTGAGAACTGCAATGTTTTTATAGATTATATTGATATTTTTATATCTTGTGAGGAACCAAAGCTTAGTCCATTTACCAATTTAATGAAGTTTAATATCAGCGAAACTTTACAAATAAGTAAAGATCGAATAAGCATAAAATGTGGAACAAACGAAGGCTTAGGTTATATTGGTCAAAAAAAGGCTATTGAAAGTTATTGTGTAGTTATACTAAAGGAGAGTGACAAAAATGAATAAAGTTCGTGTTAGATATGCTCCTTCACCAACTGGTTATTTACATATCGGTGGAGCTAGAAGTGCTCTTTTTAATTATTTATTTGCTAAAAAAAATAATGGTGATTTTGTTTTAAGAATCGAAGATACCGATATTGAAAGAAATATTCCTGGAGCTGAAGAGAGCCAAATCAAAGATTTAGAATGGCTTGGTATTATTGCAGATGAATCTATAAATAAACCAAATCCAAAATATGCTCCTTATAGACAAACTGAAAAATTAGATTTATATCGTAAATATGCACAAATTTTAATTGATAAGGGTTTAGCTTACGAATGTTATTGTACGGAAGAAGAACTAGAAAAAATGAAAGAGGAGCAATTATCTCGAGGAGTAAAATCTTTTAAATACGATAGACATTGTTTAAATTTAACTGAAGAAGAAAAAGCTAAATATAAAGCTGAAGGCCGTAAGCCTTCTATAAGACTTAAATTGCCTGCAAATGAAGATTTATCTTTTAATGATTTAGTAAGAGGACCTATCAAATTTAATTCAAACGATTTTGGAGATTTTGTAATTATTAAAAGTAATGGTATACCAACATATAATTTCGCTGTTGTTATTGATGATCATTTAATGGAGATAAGTCATGTCCTTAGAGGTGAGGAACACTTATCAAATACTCCAAAACAATTACAAATTTATAAATATTTTGGTTGGGAACCTCCTAAATTTGGTCATATGACAATTATTGTGAACGAAAAAGGAAGAAAACTTTCAAAAAGAGATGGTTCAATAGTTCAATTTATTAGCCAATATCGTGAACTTGGTTATCTTCCTGAAGCAATTTGTAACTTTTTGTTTTTATTAGGGTTCACTCCAAAAGAAGCAAATCGTGAAATCTTTTCTTTAGATGAACAAATTAAGGAATTTGATTTAGTGAATTTATCAAAATCTCCTAGTATGTTTGATAATTCAAAACTTAAATGGATGAATGGACAATATATTAAAAAGATTGATAACAATAGATATCTCGATTTAGTGGGCAAATATTTAGATAAAATCGATTATTTAAAAGATTATTCAAAAGAAAGAAAAGAAGAAATTGCTTTAATTTTTAAAAACGAAATAACTTGTGGAAGTGATATTATTAATGAAATTAATGCTATTTTTGATGACACTTTAGCTTTTAATGATGAGGAACTCTCTTTATTAAGCAATTCAAAATCAACTTTATCAGTTAATACTTTTGCTAAAAATTTAGAAACGATATCTGATGTTAATAAAGAAACTATTAATAACTTATTAAAAGAATCTCAAAAAGAAATTGGTATTAAAGGAAAGGATTTTTATATGCCAATTAGAGTTTTATTAACTCATAAAACTCATGGTATAGAAATGTATAATATAATCGATATTTTAGGAAAAGAAGAAACTATTAAAAGACTATCAAAAACTAATGATTAATCTCTTAATTATTTTTCATAAATATTTAATTTTTATAAGGTTTTAAGTATAATAAGTGCGAGGTAAAAATGATGGAAGAAAATTATAAAAATGAATCTATGGTAGATATTGCTTATAAATTATTAAAAGAAAGCGATAGAGTAATGTCCTTTCAAGAAATTTATAAAAATGTCTCTGATAAATTAGATTTAACACCACAAGAAAGAATGGCTAAAATGAGTCAATTTTATACTAACTTGTCTCTTGATGGTCGATTTGTTAATTGCAAAAATAATGAATGGAATCTCAGGGAAAATGTTTCTTATGAAAACGCTCATCAAAGCTTAAATGATTACTATGCTGATATTGATGAAGAAACAATTGCTAATACTGATACTGAAGAATTAGATGATGAAGAAAAAGAAGCAATGGATATCGATAAAGGTGATGACGAAGATAAAGATTACGATAGTTCTAAAGAAGAAGATTTATAATTAAATAGGATTTAAAAATAAATTAAGGAGGAATATATAATGTTAGTTTCTGCAAAAGAAATGATTGATAAAGCACACGCTGGTCATTATGCTATCGGTGCATTTAATATCAATAACCTTGAATGGATTAAAGGTATTTTAACTGCTTGTGAAGAGACAAAATCCCCAGTTATTTTAGGTGTTAGTGAAGGCGCTGGAAAATATATGTGTGGTTTTAAAAATGTTGTCAATATGGTTAAAGGAGTCCACGATTATTTAGGAATTACAGTTCCTGTTGCAATTCACTTAGATCATGGTACATATGAAGGTGCTAAAGCATGTATTGAAGCAGGATTTACTAGCGTAATGTTTGATGGATCTCACTATTCTTTTGAAGAAAATTTAGCTAAATCTAAGGAATTAATCGAACTTGCTCATTCAAAAGGCGTTTCAATTGAATGTGAAGTTGGTGGAATTGGTGGAGAAGAAGATGGCACTTTATCAATGGGTGAATTAGCTGATCCAAAAGAATGTGCTACAATTGCTTCTTTAGGAGTTGATTTCTTAGCTGCTGGAATTGGGAATATCCATGGTGTTTATCCAAAAGATTGGAAAGGATTAAATTTTGAAAGATTAGGAGAAATTCAAAAAGCTACTAATGGTAAACCACTTGTTTTACATGGTGGAAGTGGAATTCCTTATGAACAAGTTCATAAAGCAATTACTTTAGGTGTTAGTAAAGTTAATGTTAATACTGAACTCCAAATCGAATTTGCTAAAGCTACTAGAGGTTATATTGAAGCAGGTAATGATGAAAATATTGCTAAAAAAGGTTATGACCCTAGAAAATTATTAAAACCTGGTACTGAAGCAATAAGTGCTAAAGTTAAAGAATTATTAAAAATATTCGGTAGTGAAGGAAAAGCACTCTAATTTAAAAATTTGAAAAATAGCCTCCTTTGGGAGGCTTTTTTGTCAAAAGGAGGTTTTATATGTATCAAAAAGAAATGTATGCAGCAATTGAAGCAGGGATTTTAGCACAAAAAGAAATTTTAAAAGTCTATAAAAAAGATTTTAAAGTCGAATATAAAGAAGACAATAGTCCCGTTACTGAAGCTGATAAAACCTCTGATTTAATAATTAGAGGATATTTAAAGAGTAAATTTCCTGATTATTATTTTCTTACTGAAGAAGGAAAAGACGATAAAGAAAGACTAAATAAAGAATTTGTTTGGATTATAGATCCACTTGATGGAACTGAAGACTTTGTTAAAAAAGACGATGAATTTTCTATTAATATTGCTTTAAGTAAAAATCATGAAATCGTCATGGGTGTTATTATAATTCCAGTGACAAGTACGATTTATTGTGCAATTAAAGGTGAAGGTGCTTATAAAATAAACTACGAAAAAGTTAAAAGAATTTATGTTTCAAAAAAGAATTCTGATTTAACTTGTTTTACAAGTATATATCATCTTAAAGAAAATGAATTAGCAATGATTGATAAACATAAAGATAAAATTACAAATGTTATTAAAAAAGGAAGTAGTTTAAAGGCTTGTTTAATCGCTGAAGGACTAGGTGAAATAAGTTATCGATTATCTAAAGGAACAAAAGAACGGGATACTGCTGCCTTTGATATTATTGTTAGAGAAGCCGGAGGATTAGTTTTAAAGCCTGATGGTAAACCAATGATATATAACCGAGAGAATGTTTATAATGACGAAGGTTATGTAATCGTGAATAGAATTGAAAACTTCTTATTATAAAAATAAGCCTGCAAATCAGGCTTATTTTTTAAGATTTTCTTCTATAGCTTTTTTAACTTTTGCTTTATCTTCACTAAGTCGAACAGCAACTATACCCGGAACTTCTTCCATTAATATTTGTTCAACTCCCCCATATAAAGTCTCATTAATTAAGGCACATCCTTGGCAAGCACCACTAACACTAACATAGACTATTCCATCTTCATAAGAATCAAAATGGACATCACCCCCATCTCGATTTAGAAATGGTCTAATTTTATCTAAAGTTTCCTTTATTAATCTAATTGTTGAATCGTTTTCATCAATCATTTTTCTTACCCCAATTCAATATTATATACTTATAAATCTTTCTATTAAATTTATACGCTTAAATTTCTATAAAAAAAGATTCATTTGCTGAATCTTAGACTTAATTATTTATTCTTAGCACCATTTTGATTGTAGTAATTTTATCGATGCAATCGAATGTTCTTGGTGCCCACGACCGGCAATAAATATAAAATTTTTCATAGAAAAATTAAGCATTTACCAGCATTTTTAAAATAAAATTTATTCTATAAATTTTAAAAATGTTATCAAAGCGTTATCAATTTCTATTTTTAATAACTTCTTGAAGTAAATTCCTAGCTTTAATTAGTTTTTTAAGCTCTTCTTCAGATATTAAAATATATTTTTCTTTTCTTCCTAAAATTGAATCAACGCTGACATTTAAATAGTCAGCGATTTTTATTAATGTTTCAAAATCTGGTTCAGTTCTTCCAGTTACATAGTTTGACATTGTATTTCTTGGTATACCTAAAGCTTCAGAAATCTTTTTTTGTTTAATATCTAAATCCTCTAGGATTTCACCTAATTTAATCTTCATGAATTAATTATAAATATTGCGAATTTTTTATTGATAAAATCAAAAGAAAATTATACTATTAAGTAAACTAATTCGCATTTTGCGAATTTTATTGGAGGTAGCGATATGTCAAAAGCGTGGAAAGGTGCGATCATAATGTTACTTGTAATCTTAATCATTGGAGTTTTCGTTGGATTAGGTGTTGTTTCTAATTGGTTTCAAAGTCCAGTAGAAGAATGGGGTTCTCACTGGCAAGAAATAATTGATGTTGTTAATCAAACACCAGCAACTGTTGATCCTGAACCAGAAGCACCTTTAGAAGCATTTAATTTTGTGAAAAATTTCATTCGATAGATTTTAGTTAAAGGAGTTTAAAAAATGATTTCAAAAAATAAGAAAATTGGAATTAGTGTATTATCAGCTGCATTAATTCTTGGAGGTGTTGGAGGTATTGTCGGTGGAGTCTTTGCTCAACCACAAGTTACTACAACAGACGGATCGGGAGCTGAAGCTAACATTGTTAAAGCTCAAAATATGGAAGTTAGAATTATCAAGAAAGCTGTAAATGCTGAAGGTAAAGCAACTATAACTGTAAGTTATGAAGTTCAACCTGAAAATGCAACTAATCAAGATATAACAGCTACGCCAACATTTGCAGGCGATGATTCTTCTACTACTGATGATGATTCTTGGAAGAGTGAAAAAACAGTAACTGATTATGTTACTACTGCCGTAGATAACGAATCTAAAATTGTAACTATTAACTGCACTGAAGCATTTGGATCTCAAATTTTAGTTACATTAACTTCAGTTGATAATCCTGAAGCTACAGCAAGTTTAACAGTTGACTATAGAACCAAGAGAACTTACTCAATTAATGCAAGTTCACATACAATCACAAGTAATGGTAAATGGCAAGATTTAGCTAAAGGAAGCTATACAGAGTCAGTAGGAACTTTACCATATAATGGCGAAACTTATTCAATTGCATTAGAAAGCGCAACAGTTAATGCATCAGTAAATAGTGCTTTAGCTTCTTATACTGCTTTATTAAACGCATTAAAAACTGGGGTTGGATCTAGTGTTGTAACTGAACTTAATAAACTTGAGGGCGCTGATTATAATACGGCAGTTACAACATTAAACGCTCATAAAACAGATGCAGTTACATTTACTTTAAGCTATGCAACTGTTGAAGATTATTCATTTGTTGCAGGTTACGATTTAGGTTCAACAAGTGTCAAAGTTGAAGACATCGTAATTAGCGGTGATACAAATATTATTTTCTAGCTTGTCCTTTCTCAATTTGTTAACTAATGTGTGGTTTAGCTAGTTTTCCACGATAAAAACTAGCAACTTTTGGAGAATACTTAATGTTTAAAATC
>JADIMY010000059.1 GCA_017694345.1 Candidatus Onthovivens merdipullorum
CACGATATGTCGTCGGCAGCGTCAGATGTGTATAAGAGACAGCTAATATAGTTTGTATAAAACATGACATTATTTAATACATTTAAAAAAGATGTTGAGCTCATAAAATCAATTAAAGCATCCATCGATTCAATAGTCCCACCACTACCTATATAATTATTAAATAATGTATAAAATTCACCGAGTATTACATTGATATTAAAAGCATTAGTCGCTTCAAATATTCCTATAAAACATAAAGCAAAAACTAAAGTTAAACCTAAATAGATTAATATTGAAGTAAGACAAACAAAGAATACTCTAAGTTGTCCTCTATATGGTCTATTTAGCCCAATGATATATGTTTTTAAAAAGCTTTTTACGGTAATTTTATCTTTTAGTTTAGTTCCCAGTAAATCAATAGAAGCAAAATAACTATAAATAAAAGGACTAAGTAAAGATAAACAAATTGAGATGATAAAAGCGACGATTACTAAATAAAGTATTCCTAAAAAAGGGTTTTGAATAAAGTTTAAAATTGCTCCTTGAAGTAATCCATCAAATAAAAATAAGATTAAAAAGACTAAGATACAAAAAAATGAGATTACAGTAGCAAATTTAAATGATTCACTAAATCTATCTTTAAAAATATCAAATACTCTTTTAAACATCAATATTTTCTCCCTAATTCATCAGCAATACTTTTTACTTCTTTATCTAAACTCTCAGCATTAAAACTACTAACATTTCTTTTTTCTATTTTTTTAATTAGCTTAGTTAAATCTTTTCTTTTGCATAGATAACTATTATTTCCGTGCATTGTATCGAAGTTTTTCATCATTATATCATCGTTAACTAAGACGATTGAAATAAAAAAACTACGATCGATATGTTTAGTTTCGCTAAACTTATCACATCTAAATGAATTAAGCATTAAAGGATTATTTATTTCTGAAGTTTTACCATTTTTGTTATATAATAACCACACTTTATCATAGATATTCCCATTAACTATTTCATTAAAATAAATATCTTTTATAACATACATAAACTTATTAGAAAATAAGACATGATCTATTTGAGCTACTATTTCATTATCTTTGATAATTGGTAAATTATTAATTAAATAATAATCATTAAACATTGCAATAGCATATATTTTTTTATAACAAACATTTTTAAAATGATGTGATTCTCGATAGTGTTTAATTAAAGGATATATGAACAAAAATATTAGTAAAACACTAACTAAAACAACAATAATATAAAAAATAATTTGATTAAATAAAACTGAGATTAAAATCATTAAATTCCTATTTATTCTGCCATTGTTAAAGCAAGCTTAAACATATTTTCTAAACTTGTTTGTCTTTCGAGTTGAGTTAATTCTCTTTCATCACTAGCAAAAGTATCACTAACAGTTAATATACAAAGAGCTTTCTTATGGAGTTTCATAGCGTTAATAAATAAACCATAGCTTTCCATTTCAACTCCTAAAATTCCTAGTCTTTGCCACTTTTTATAATATTCTTTATCTTCATCATAAAAGATATCACTACTAAAAATAGGACCAACATGAACATTTAATCCTAATTTTTTACTATTTTCATACGCTTTTAAAATTAAAGAAAAATCACTACAAGGAGCTAAAACTCCACCTTTAAGATCAAATTGTCTAGCGTAATTAGAATTACTTGAAGCACTTGTTGTAATAATAACATCTCCAACATGAACTTCTTTTTGATAGCTTCCACATGTTCCAATACGAATGATATTTTCTACTCCATATTCATTAAATAGTTCATAAGAATAAATGCCAATTGAAGGAACTCCCATTCCACTAGCCATTACACTTATTTCTTTTCCATCTTTTGTTTTACCAGTATAACCTAAAATACCACGAACACTAGTCACTAATTTATAATCGACTAAATAATTTTCAGCAATATACTTAGCTCTAAGTGGATCACCTGGCATTAAGACAGTTTTAGCAAATTTAGCATTGTTATCGATGTGTGTTGACATACTTTTACCTCACTCAATTGTAATTATATCATTTATAGCACAGTTTATTAATTTCTTCCATTCTTCTACACTAATCTTGCCACTAAATCTAGGTAGATTTTCAACATTAAAAAACTTAACATCATCAGTTTCATATTCATGTTCATTAAATTTACCATCAAGTTCTGCTTTCACTAGAAGTAAATATTCAGGAACAGTTTTTCTTTCAATAGTATTTACCATTTGTTTAAACGGAGTTCGATTAAATAAACCAATAAATTTAATATTTTTAACTCTTACTCCTGCTTCTTGCATACATTCGTTTTCAATTGTTTCTTTAGGAGAATCATATAAATCACACCACCCTCCAGGTAAAGAATAGCCATGATCTATTACTTCTCTAACTAGTAAAATTTCTTTTTTCTTATTAAATATTGCCACTCTAACTGATAAATTGGGTGTTGGGTAAATATTCCTTTGAAAATAGTTATGTCGATCAAACTTTAAATGTTCAAAATTTTCTAACATTTTCATCGAGATATCTTCGATTTGTTTATAATTACTTAAAGCGTAAGGATCAGTAGAAAAAACTAATCCAATCTTACTAATTGAAAGCATTTTTATAATATAATTATAAAATTCTTGATATTTTTCTAAAGTTTTATCCATTATATTTATCGTAAATTTCGGTTTCGTTCATTATATTAACAAAGGCATTATAAAATGTATCTTTATTGTAACTATCAAGTTTTCCGTTATAAGCAATAGAAATACGACCCGTTTCTTCACTAACTACAACAGTAACCGCATCACATTTTTCACTAATCCCAATCGCTGCACGGTGTCTTGATCCTACTTTTTCAGGAAGCGGTTTTGTTGAAGGTTGATAAAATACTGCAGCAGCTAAAATTGTGTTTCCTTTAATAACTACAGCACCATCATGTAAATCAGTGCCAGGATAAAAAATAGTAATTAATAAATCAAAATTAACTGGGGCGTTTAAAATCTTTCCATTCTTTATAACATTTACTAATGAATCTCTTCTTTCAAAAGTAATTAAAGCACCAATTTTTCTTTCACTTAAATAACAAACTGTTTTATTAATCGTGTTATATAAATTATCGTGGTCATAAATTTTATCGATTTCAGAAACATTCTTTTTTATCAAGATTTTCTTTTCTTTTTTAAATTTATTCATGAAAACTCTAAAGTCATTCATGTTTAAAAAAGAAATTAATAGCCCACTTCCTAAAGTAATACCTAAGCAAACTATAAACACTGAGTTTAATAAAAATAATTTAAAAATTAATGTTAAAAAACTTAAAATTGAGACACTTACAATAGCTATTTTTTTCTTAATAACCATATATAAAAACAAATTTAATAAAATCAATAAAATTGCTGTAAAAACAAAATCTAATACACTTAATAAATCATAACTACTAAATAAATAATTAAGAAAAATCATAATCATCCCCAACCGATAATATTATAAATAATATTATCTTTAAAAAAAATACTTTTAATGAAAAATTAAAACAATTTTCCCCTATTTTTTTATTTATTTGATTATATTAATGGATTATACTTACAACTTTCTTTTTAAT
>JADIMY010000060.1 GCA_017694345.1 Candidatus Onthovivens merdipullorum
TGGAAATCACGATAATAATGTTCTTAGAGATCGTATTGAAATATTGAGTATTAATGAAAAAGAAACTTTTGTAGCGAAATTAATAAATGAATGTAAGAACTTAAATATCGAATTAGAAAAGAATAAACTAAATTCTAATCGTTATTTGAGTATTAAAGTTATAGAGACTTTGCTTGCTAGTAAAGCTCATTTTACGAGTTTAATGATGCAAGATGTTTTAAATGAAGGTAAAGATTCTAGGATGAATACCCCTGGAACTTATAGCGATAACAATTGGTCGTATCGCTTTTTAAATAGTGATTTTAATGGAAATTTAGTAAGAAATATTAAATCAATAATTGAAAGATATCGTCCCAATAAATAAAAAAGAGATAGATGATTCTATCATCTATCTCAATAGTTTTACTTTATTTAAACTTGGTATTATAAATTATCTCTATCTTTTGGAATAGTAATAATTCTCATAAAGTTAGTTTTTCCAGCAGCAGCAGGAGTTCCACCACTAACAACAATTGGATCTCCAGGTTTTAAGCCAAGTTTTTTAGCGTAAAAAATAGCAATTGTTTCCATCTCTTCGATAAAATCAGGCATTCTATTTGGAATTAAAATACTATAAATTCCCCAATATATAGCATTTTGTAAAACAGTTGTTCTTTTATTAGAAATTGAAAGAATTGGACAAGATGGACGAGCTTTAGAAATTCTTCTTGAACTACGACCAGTAACAGTATAGCTTACAATAAGTTTAGCATCGATTAATTTAGCAGTATTAGCGATAGAATTAGCGATTGCATCGTTATTATCCTTATTTGAGGTATCATAAGCTTCTTGAGCAAATTTTTCATAATTTAATTCGCTTTCAATAGCTCTAGAAATTTTAGTTTGTGCTAAAACTGCTTCACAAGGGTATTCGCCACTAGCACTTTCAGAACTAAGCATCACGCAATCAGTAGATTCGCTAACGGCAGTAGCTACATCACTAACTTCAGCTCTAGTAGGAACTGGAGAATGTGTCATTGAGTCAAGCATTTGGGTTGCGGTGATAACTGGTTTACCTTTTTGTCTACAGGAAGTGATTAATCGTCTTTGAACTAAAGGAACTTCTTCAAAAGGAACCTCAACCCCTAAATCACCTCTAGCAACCATAATGGCATCGCTAGCATCGATTATTTCATCAAGACAATTCATCGCTTCATAGTTTTCAATTTTTGAAATAATTTTAATTTCAGGATGACCATGTTCGACTAAAATTTTACGAATGTCTTCGACATCTTGCTTATTTCTAACAAAAGAAGCACTAATAAAATCAACGCCATGTTCACAACCCCAGATTAAATCTTGTTCATCTTTTTCACTAATAAATTTCATTGATAAACGAGCACCAACACAGTTGACACCTTTTTTGCTACAAAGTTCATGATCGTTAAGGGCTTCAGTGATTAATTCGTTATGTTCTTCGTCTTTATCGGTGACAAGTAAATCTAATTTACCATCATCAATTTTGATGTGATTGCCGATATTTGCATCTTTATATAAATCTGGAAAATTAACACTAATTTTACTAGGAGTTCCTAAAACCTCAGTCATTGAAATCCTAACAGTTGAACCTTTTTTTATTTCAATTTTGTCATTTTCCATATTATGACATCTAATTTCAGGACCTTTAGTGTCTAATAAAACAGGAATATAAACGCCTTCTTTTTCAAAACTACGAATTGTGTTTAATTTAGCTAAATGTTCAGCATAATCGCCATGAGAAAAATTAAGCCTAGCTAAATTCATGCCATTTTCAATTAATTTTCTTAATGTTTGTTCGTCTTGACTAGCAGGACCAATAGTACAAACAATTTTTGTCTTTTTAGTAAAGTTTAAATACATATTAATTACCTTATAAGTTCATAGACATGAGTTAAATCTTCGTGTTTATTACGAGGAAGTTTCAATGCATCGTAAATATCTGTATAAATTAAGTCGTTTCCATTTGTACCAATACAAACGCCACCAATACCTTTATCTAATAATTCAACAGCATAACTTCCCATTCTAATAGAATTAACTCTTTCCATAGCAGTAGGTTCCCCACCTCTTTGAATATGACCTAAAACGGTAAGCCTTGTATCAAAACCAGTTTCAGTAGAGATTCGATCGGTTAAAGCTTTTGTATCTAAAGTTTTTTCAGCGACCAAAATTAAAACATGATCTGGATTAGTCTTTTTAAGTTCTTTTAATTCTTTAATCATTTTATCAACATTAGTATCAGTATCGCAAGTTATGATATAATCAGCTCCAGTAGCTATACCTGCATAAAGCGTTAAATCAGGGCAATGATTACCCATAATTTCAACAACAGCACAGCGATAATGAGAACTAGAAGTATCAACAATTTTATCGACAGCATCGACGACTGTATTTAAAGCAGTATCAAAACCAATTGTAAAATCACTACTAGCAATATCGTTATCAATGGTTCCAGGTAGACCAATGCAGTTAATACCTTTTTCGGTTAATTTTTTTGCCCCCATATATGAGCCATCTCCACCAATAACGATTAAAGCTTCAATTCCATGTTTTTTTAATGTTTCAATTGCTTCATATTGAACTTTATCTTCTTTAAATTCAGGTAGACGAGCAGTTTTAACAACTGTACCCCCTCTGTTTAATAAAGAAGTGGCAAAATCTTTATGAACTTTTTCAATTTTATCTTCAACTAAACCACGATATCCTTCTTTAATGATATACATTTCTTTATTAAGTTTATAACCAGTTCTAATTGCTCCAAATAAAGCATCATTCATTCCAGGAGCATCACCTCCACTAGTTAATATTCCTATCTTTTTAATCATAAAATTTAAATCCTCCTAAAACATTAGGTTCGTGTTAATTATACATTTTATTAACTATTAAAAAAAGAATGTTAGATTAGTTTTTTCTATATTTTTTTAGTAAAAAATTACTTAAACATTGAACTTATTTTTAAACTAAATCTCTATATTTGCTATAATATGAGTTATGGAAAATATTAAGGCTAATTACGAAATCAAAACGAGAACTATTTTATTAAATGAATATATCGAATTTTTATACACTTTATATTTACCTTTAATTGGACAAAAAGCAGTCTTTTTATATGAATTTTTTAATAATTATTATAGATATGGATATCGTAATGATACTTTAGAGCATTTAGTTACATTATCGAGTTTATCTTTACAAGATTTTTTATTTGAAAGGAATAAGTTAGAAGCAATTAATTTGATTTCAACCTATAAAAATAATGATGATAATTTTATCATCATTATTAATCCGATATTAAGTCCAAAAAATTTTTTTAATAACGATGTTTTAAAAGGTTTATTTATTGAAAATATTGGTAAGGAAAAAGCTTTAGAAATTATGGATCACTATGAGATTGATGATGATACTAGTGGTTATAAAGATATTTCAAAGGGTATTACTGATATGTTTAGTGTTAATTTTAACATCGACAATTTAGATTTAGGCAAAGATAAAAAACTTATTTCAACAAATAAAATTAAAATGAAAGACAATTTCAGTGATTTAACTTTATTAAATTTTATTAGTGAAAATTCAAATATTAATATTAAGGCAATAACCGAAAATGAAATTAATAAGATACATAATATCGGAGTTTTGTTTGGACTAAATGAAAAGATTATGGGAGAAATTACTATTGATTCTTTTAAATATTTAAATAAAATCGGTGAAAAAATCGATTTAGAAAATGTATCTAAAAGAGCAAAAAATGAAGTAATCAGTTCTAAATCCTATAATCGTCGTATTAATAAGAAAAATAAAGTAATAATTAATAGCAATTCGCCAGTTAGTGAAAAAATTAAATATTATCAAGAAGTTTCCCCTCGAGATTTATTAAAAAATAGACAAAATGGTGCAGAACCTGTAAGTAGCGATTTAAATATTATTGAATATTTATCTAATAATATGGATTTTGATTATTCAATTATTAATGCAATTTTAGATTACACTTTAGATCACACTAACGAATCTTTAAGCAAAAATTATGTTGAAAAAATTGCTGCTTTTTTAAAAAGAAAGAATGTTCGAAATTGCTTAGAAGCTTTAGAAGCCCTTTATCCAGATAATTATAAAGTTAAAGATGAAAATAAATCCTCTAATACAGTGGATTTAACAAAAGATGAAATTGAAGGTAGCGAGGATTTACCATTTTAAATATGGAAAAAGTGAGTAATTTTTTAAATATTGATGAAGATGAAGAGCTAAACGAATATAGAAGAAAACTATATAATGATTTTGTTAGTGACAAAGAATTATTGTTAGAAGCTCATAATGAAGGTTTTAGTAACGAAGAAATTATGCATAACATCGCTATTTTTAGTGATTTAAAAGAAGATAGAGAGTTAAATAAAAAAATAAAATCTTATGAAGACTGTAAAACCTATAATCATTTTTACGATTTTAAAATTGTAAAAAATAATGGTCGACCTGAAAAAGTATTTTTTGCTAATAAATATTATCAAGAATATTTAGATTATATGGGACATTTTTACTATAAAGATTTTAGTGACGAATTTAACAATATTAAATGGAATGAACTAGATAATAAAAAAGCAAAAATCAGTATAAGTAATGCTTTAAGAAAGAAAAAATGGGTTTATTTGCAAGGAGCTAATAGAAGCGGAAGGACTTATTTATCGATTGCTTTAACAAATCAATTTATTAAATCAAATCCTAATAGTGATGTTGCTTTTTTTGACGCAATTAGTAGATTTGAAGAACTTCGAAAACTTTATTTCACCGATTTTAATGATTTTACGAATTTAATGAATCATCTAATTAATATTGAGTTTTTAGTTATCGATAATTTTGGAAGTGAATCAAAAGATTTAGTAATGAGGGATAAAATTTTAATGCCTTTACTAATTAAAAGAGGAGAAAAAGAAAATATAACTATATTTACTAGTAATTATAAAATTGATAAGCTTACTAAACTTTATGAATTAAAAAATAAAGATAATAATGGTAATATCGTTAGCGAAGAACTTAATAATTTATTAAATAGCAAAGTAGAACAAATTATCGTTAGTAGTGTTTCTTTATATTAATCTAAAAAAGTGTCAATTTTGTTATAAAAAGCCTGCAAATCTCCATTATTTTCTATTAAAACAACATCTTTATTTTCTTTATTATAATTATAATTGTTATTTAATTTCAGCATATTTTTAGTGTCAATATTGCGTTTTGATAAATTAGAAATTTGTTTTTCTTTATTTATAGTAATGACAAATATTTTTTTAAACATATACTCAAAGTGAGCATTAAATAGAAGTGGAACTTCGATAGCAATTTTATTGTGATTTTTTATTTCATTGATTAATTTATTTTCTAAAATTGGATATAAATAGTCTTCCACTTGTTTCTTTTTGTCTAAATTATTTACTAAAATTTTTCGTACTATTTTTTTAGAATTTTCGTCTTGATAGTTAAAATTAGTTTCTAAAATTTTAGACAATTTTTTACTAATATTTTCATCTAAATATAGTTTATGGATTTCTTCATCACTAGAAATAGTGTAATAGCCTTTTGAATTTAAGTAATTTAATAAAGTTGTTTTACCACTACCAATAGGACCAGTTATACCGATTGCCTTTTTTAAATTAGGATTAATTTGGCAATTTGGACAAAATGTAGTTCCACGACCTCCAATAAATTCTTTATGAAAAGTAGAACCACAAATAGGACATTTTTCGCCTTCTTTTCCATAACACTTTAAAACAGCTTGAAATTTTCCATCGACACCTTCACTAGGATGAAAAGAGTGGATAGTAGATCCACCTAATTCTATAGCTTTCTGAAGTATTTTATTGGAGTTAATAATTATATTTTTAATGTCTAAATGTGTTAATTGATTTCCTAAAGTAAAAGGATTAATTTTTGAAGCATAAAGAATTTCATCAGCATAAATATTTCCAATGCCACAAAGTATTGATTGATCTAAAAGTAATTCCTTAATTTTTTTCTTTTTATTGAATTTAGAATATAAAGTTTCTTCATCATTTAGTGTTACTTTATTTGCTTCGATTCCTAATTTTTCTATCATTGGCAAAGAATCAACTTCTTCATTTTTACATAGGTACATGATGCCAAATTTTCTTGTATCATCATAACTTAAATAATAGCCGTTTTTAAGAAAAAACACTGCAGAAGTCGACTTAATTCTATAATTTTCCTTTGTGTAGCGATATTTTCCTTCCATCCTTAAATGAGAAATTAAAGTGTACCCATTATCTAGATGAAAAAATAAATATTTTCCATATCTAGTTAAATCTATAAAAGTTGCATTAATTAATTTTTTTTTAAATTTATTTAAATTAGATAAAACTAGTCGATTGTAATAGACCTCAACTTTACTAATAG
>JADIMY010000061.1 GCA_017694345.1 Candidatus Onthovivens merdipullorum
GGTTAGGATAACCATAAATATGAAATAAACCTTTAGGGCCAATCCAATAACTATAATCTAAAGAATCTAAATTACTTCCATACATTATCGATAAAGAAGCTTTAGCGGAGTTCATAAAGATTAGTTTCATTAATTTTGGAACGATTAAATAAAATAATTTATTATAAGCGTTATTCTTTTTAGAAAATAAGTTAGTAGTACTTACTCCAGGATGAGTAAAAATTATATTTTTCTTTAAATATATCTTTAAATATAAGAAATAAGACATTAATAAATGTTTACTTATTGCATATCTTTTAGTCTTATTTTTTATATTATTTAATGTATTAAGGAAATTATATTTATCACTAAATAGTGTATTTATATCTATTAATTTAGTAGTTGCAGTAATGCTACTAACAATTACTATTTTTAGGTTATCAAAATAATTGAAAAGTTTATTTATAAAATAAACTGGGCAAATAAAATTTACAAAATATGTTTTTTCTATTCCCTTAATAAGTTCATAATGTTGGTGATATATTCCACTAATATTTATAAAAATATCTAGGTTTTGCAGGCTTTTTATTATATCAAGAGCTTTATTTATTGATTCTCTATCTAAATAATCAAAATAAATTAAAGTAATTTTATTATGGTATAAATTTGTTAATTTATCTTTAAGCTTAGTAGCTAAATCAATATTTCTAACTAGTAAGATAAGCTCGTTATTTAGCATTGATAAATAAGTAACTACACTTTCCCCAATAGATCCAGTGCCACCAGTTAGAAGAATCTTTTTATTATGAAGGCTTTTAAAGTTATTATTAATATATTTTATATATTTATTAGTGCAATCCATAATTAGTTTAAATAATTTAATGTAGCCTTATTAAGTTTAATTAATTCATTAGCTAAACTATCAACATTAATGTCATAGTTATGTTTAATCCAACTAGAAATTAAACTTAATGTTCCAATAGATGAATAAGTGTAAAAATATTTATATTCCAAAATAGTCTTTTTAGGATAATGAATTTTACAATATTCTATAAATTTATTTTCACCTATATTTAATAATTCTTTTAGATTATCTTGATTTAAAGTTAGTTCGATGATGATACTTGAAATAACTTTATTTTCATAAATATTATTTAAAATATTAAAGATTATTTCTTTTTCTTTATTAATATAATTAGTGGTTATTTCATTAACACTTTTATTAATGATATTAAAGAAATCTTTTTTAATATCATTATAAAAATCTACGATATCTAGATAATGATTATAGAAAGTACCTCGATTTACATTAGCTTCTTTACATAATTCAGTAACGCTAATTTTATTTAATGGTTTCTTTTTTAGAAGATTTTCAAAAGCTTCTAAAAGAATAATTTTACTTATTTTAGCCCTTTGATCGTTTTTATTTACTAATTTCATAATGTTAAATAACAATTTAAGACAATTTGTTTATCAACAAGCAAATTATAGATAATTGTATATTGATAATCAACAAATAGTCGATTAAATATATATTTGAGGTAAAACAGATGAAAAAGATTATTATATTAACTGGCGCTAATGGCCATGTTGGAAACAATATAGTTAAAATGTTAGTTGACAAAGATTATGAAGTTAGAGGATTAGTTTTATCTAAAAGTAATGTTAGCGATTTTAAAAATATAAAATATTACGAAGGTAATTATATACAAAATATGCACTCTATACATTAAGAGTAAACGATTTATTTTCTAATATTAAGGCTATTAAGGAATTAGATTTTAATCCTCGAGATATAAATGAAACAATACTTGACACGATTAACTATTTAGAAAAGAGATAATAAATAAAAATAAAAAATAATATAGTTTTGCAGACTTTTTTATGAAAAACGCAAGTTTTAATGGCTTACTTCAAAAAGAAATACATTATTTTTATGTTATATTAGTAAAATATTAGTTAAAATATAGTAGTTATTTTGAGGTAAAAAAATGAAAATAGTTTGTCCATATTGTGAAAAAGTTAATGAAGTTAGTAAAGGTGCTCTAGAAGTAACTTGTGAAGCTTGTAATCAAACCTTCTCAATGGTTGAAGGAAAGAAAAAAACAGTAGCTAAATATAAGGAACTACAAACAGGTGCTTACACTGCTTTATATAGATTTAAAAGATTTGATGATGCAATTAGATATTATGAGGAAGCTTTGCTTATTAAACCTAATGATTTAAGTTCAGTCATTGGAATATGCTTAGCTTTAACAAGTAAAACAAGTTTTGATCACACCATGTTTTATCAAGTAATTCCTACAATAAATAAATACGATATCTATTTAAATCTTGAAAATACTGTTGTCTTTTTACATTTTATTAGTGATATGTTTGACCAAATTAAATTTTATTTAAATGAAAGTGATTTTAGAGTAATTAAAGATGGAACTTATATTAATAAAGCTTTATTTATTGAATATATCAAATCATTAAAAGATATTTTAGATATATTTAAATTCTTCAAAGATAGTTTTTCTTTAATGGATGAAGAAGAAGCTAAGTCTTTTAAAGAGGAAAATCCTGATTTTTATAAGCGTTTTGAAGAATTAGAAAATGAAGTAAATTCTAGATTAAACAAAACATATAATATTAATCACATTGGTGATATTGAAGTAAGTAATGGAGAACTAAACGAACTTAAAACTAATAAAATAGACTTAGATATTGATACTTTAGATGATACCAGTATGGTGGTAATTGATAAAAAAGAAGTAATGTATATGAAAATTTTTGTTCCTAGTGCACTAGTTAGTGTTATTTTAGGAATTATATTATTTATTGTTTATGGATTCACTTTAAATATACCTAGTTTAGTTTTTGCTATTATCTTTATTTTGCTTGGTTTAGGTTTATTTTTATTTTATAGATTTTATTTTAATAAGAAAAAATAAATTAAATTAGCATATTATCTACCAAATATGAAATCATCTTTTTAAAAGCGAGTCCTCGATGTGAGATTTTGTTTTTGTCAATTTCAGATAAAGTACTAACTGGAGAACTATATCCATTAGGGATAAAAATTGGATCATAGCCAAAGCCATTTCCTAAAATGATTTTGTTAGCGATATGACCACTAAACTCTCCTTTAAAAATTAAAGGATCTTTAGTTATGTTTAATAAAGTAATAACGCATCTAAATTTAGCGTTACTTCCAGGACAAGTTTTAATTAACATTTCATTAGTTTTTTCTTGTCCGCCATTACTTATTGAATATCTATGAGAATAAACACCTGGAAAATGTTCTCCTAAAGCTTCTATTTCAATACCAGAATCATCTGCCATAATAGGTAAATTAGTATAAGGTAAAATTGCTTTAGCTTTAATTAAAGAATTTTCTTCAAAAGTTTTGCCATCTTCAATTATTTCTTCACTAAATCCAATATCTTTTAAAGATTTAAAAGATATATTTAATCCTTTACACATTTCTTCATATTCTTTTATTTTATGATTATTACTCGTAGCAATTACTA
>JADIMY010000062.1 GCA_017694345.1 Candidatus Onthovivens merdipullorum
GTAGGAAAATGAAAAGATTAAAGGTTGGATTTTTAGCGCTAAGTTTAAGTTTAGGTGGTTTTATTGTTTCTTCACTTTCTTCTTGTTCTAATGAAAATAATGAAACAACAAAAGAGTTTAGCGTAAAACTAGAATATGATGCTAGTTTAGGTGAAGTAAGTGTTGATAAAACTAGTGGCCACGTTGGCGAAAAAGTCTTTTTAACTATAAAACCTAACAGTGGTGTTAAAGTTGGTAGTGTAAAAATTAATGGCGACACTTCTAATAACGATTTAAATCAATCTTTTATCGCAGTGGAAGGCGAAAATGTTGTAAGAGTAGATTTTACTAAAAACCCTGCAGAAGACAACTATTTTACGATTAATCTTACTATAAATAATCCAGAAGGTGGGTCAGTAACACTTGATAAAAATAGTGGAAAAGCTGGTGAAAAAGTTAAATTAACTTTTTCGACATATTCTGGATATACACTCTCTTCTATTACTTTTAATGGTGATTTTCTTTCTATAGAAACAAACGAAATTTATTTAACTCCACATATTGGCGAAAATGATTTAATTGTTACTTTTGCTTTAGAAAACGATGCTTTAATTGATGCGCTTTTTAAAGGTGAAACTTATACACTAGACTTTCCCGACAAAAGTGAACAAAGTGATTTAGAAATTACTGAAATATATGATATTTATGAAAAATATTTTAGTAATGAAGCTAATTCAACTTTAAAGATGGATGAAGGTTATCCTGGTGGCAAAAATAGATATTACATAGTTTACGAATATTTTAAGAAACACGGATTTACTAAAGCGGATTTAGAAAAATTTGATCAAGTATATGGTTCATCAAATTTTTCTAGTTTAATGCTTAACTATTTAAATGGCTATTATAATGATTTTAATAATCCAGAAAAATTAGATCAAAATGAATTGTTAGTTTCTCTTTATGAGGTTGGTATAGATTTATTTGATAATTTTGAAAAAGATAAGTTAATAGCACTTATCGCATTTGTCTTAAATGAATCTTACTCTACTTATTTAACTTTTATGGACTCTTATAAGAACATTGGTCCATCCGGATTTAGAAATAAAAAGGAAGCGCTTAACGCTAGAGAATATTTTGTAAAGAAAAATAATACAGAAGCTGTAAATAGAATAGATGAAATTTTAAACACAACTATGGCTTGGCCAGAAGATTATGCAAATTTTACGATAAGTAACAACACAGTTCTAACAAGTAAGATACTTTATAGTATGTTAGAACATTCTCTTGAAATGGAAAAGGATCCAATGCTTGCTGGTAGTTATTTTGCTGATGCATTCTTATTAACAAATTGTGCTTATGATATTAATGAAACAATTGATTATGCTAAAAAAGCCGATAGTATTCGCTTTTTTGCCAATATTTTGTATAGTTCTTTTCCAAGTTATGATAATTTTGTAACTCTTTTACCAAGCTTAGAAAATTTAAATATTAGTGATAGTTTAATTTTGCTTAAAATTCTTAACTCTAGTTTTTTGGCGTATGGAGAAAATTCTGAAAGTCTACTTTCACTAATTAAAGAAAATAGTAAAGCGTTTTATTATTCTTTTAAATTTTTATTAAAATCGTTAAGTGAAGGCACCGATCAAGATATTCAATCATTCATTGAGTATTTAAATTTAAGTAAATCTGATTCATCAAATGACCTAGAAAAAGCAAAACTTTTAAGTAATATTTCTAAGTTTATATTTAATAAAATTAATTCAAGTGGCGAAAACGCCGAAACGCTTTTAACTTATCTTGAAGCTTTCGTGAAACAATTTATGTGTATGTATTTGGTTAGTAAAAGCCAATACCAATACGAAAATGATTTATCCAGTGGCAATTTAGTGAGTTCTTCAGCAACAATTTATGTAACTTTTAGAAAGTATAACGATAGTAAAGCTCATGAATTTTACGAAACTTTTAAATCTTTGAGCCATTACGATTCAAAAAATTTGTCTAATGCAGAAAGCGAAGAAATTATTGACTTATATAGTAAGCTTAAAGATTCTTTAAATTCTTACGAAACAAGCACGAGAAATCAATACACTATAAATTATGATGAAAATAGTAGCGAAAATTATGGAATTACACTGACTTCTAATAATGAAGAAATTGAATTTGAGGTCAGTTCATTTAAAGAATATGAAAATATTTTTGAATTAAAAACTGAAGATGGAGCTTTAATTTATTTTAATAAAGGTGTAATTTCTATTTATGGTGGTTCTTACCTAGGTGTTAGTTATGGTTTTATTCTTGTTGATGAAGATGGATCAATAGTTCATTCGAGTTATCAAAATTATAAAAATGGAATATTTTATTTAGAAAAAGACAAAAAATATAATGCAATTGAGTCTACTTTAAGGCGGCCAACAATTACTGATATTGATACTTCAACAGTTGGAGCTCATTATCTTTATACTCGCTATGAGGAAAGGAATCTTGATTACTTTTTAACGTATTTTGTTTACGAAAAAGAAGTTGATTATTATTCTTTTGAATCGCTTGATGTAGTAATGTTAAGAACACAATTTACAATCCATTATGAAGATTATACTTATAACCAAAGTTATGTTTATGGTTATCAAGAATTAGTTGGATACGATGGAATTAAAGTAACTTTGAAACATGACAGAGTTAATATTAAACCATTAGATTACTTTGTTAATGTAAGTCAAGGCGCTGGAAAGAAATATTTTGATGTTATAAGTGAAGATGGTCAGACACTTAAAGTTGTTTATTATGTAGGTGAAAACATAAACATACAACAAAAAATAGATTTCATGGATTCTTTTGATTATTTCTATTTTGAAGATGCTCCTAGTAATGAAAATAATATAAGTCTTGATATTGTTAATACTATAACTTACGAGTTTAATAACATTAAATATTTTGAAACTGAAAGTGAAAGCTTTGAAGTTAGTAAAGATAATTTTAAAAATGGTCTTGATAATTCAACTTATGGATGGAAGAAGGATGTTTATCTTCATGAAAATGGACAAGAATTCGAAGTTGAATATTATGTAAATGAAAAAATTGAGTATTATTCAGATGTTTATTATTTCGATTTTAATGTTGTTTTCATGGATTACGATTTAAACAGCGATCAAGTTGAATTTAATTCTCTTGTATTTGGTGATCTTGGAATCTATAAAGATGAAAATGACTCATTAATTGCTAATTTCTTCAGAAAGGATAATAGTTATGGTGAAGCTAGTGCTTTAGTTCCTACTTCAGATTTAGATTTATCATCAAGTGGTTTTAAAACAATAGAAACTACACTTAATTTTCCATATTCAAGCAGTGAATATACGCCAAGCCAAGGAACAATTGTTTATTATGTTGTAGAAATTAATAGTATTAGTAGAGAGTCACATTTAGAGATTGATTTAAACGCACTTCCAAGCGACGATGAAATAATTTCATTAAATTGTAGCGATTTTGTTGAATATTATTTAATCGATAATTCGTTACGTTCAGAATATTTAGGTGATAGCATTTTAGAAATTAAATTCTTCGAAATTAAAGATCAAATTGAGTTAGTGAGTGGTCATTCAGGTGTTATAGAAATTCCTTTAACAGATAAAATTACATTAGTTCTCAGATACTATTGTTATTAATTGGCACTTAGTAAATTTAGCCTATTTTATTGCAATTTCTTTGCAAAACATCAATATTTTTTGCAAAATTTTAATTAATTAAAGTATGCATGTAATTTTAAAAATTGGTATACGTGAAAAAATTTTTAAGTCTACAATACATAGCGTTTTAAAAATAAATCCAAATGTATTTAAGTCTTGTAAAATAGTTCTTAAAAAAGTTGTTGTACTATACAGTACGCCCAGACCGATTTTTCACATGCCAAAACTTTTATATACTTTGTATATAACTTTTTAAACACTTTTTCCGTCGCTATTGGACGCTGCCGCAGCAAGCTTTAAACGACCGCTGTCAGACGAAAGCTACCGACCTAAGCAAATGCCTGCCGGCTCTCAAAACAGCTCCCCATGCGCCCCGTTTTCAAACTGCTCAAAATCGCTGAAGTGGGGCTCGCAAACGCCTCCGACCACGACATAATATTTATGAAGCAACTTGTGCAAAACAGAATGAATGGCTTTAGATAACGACATTTTCTTTCATAGTTTTAGCATTTGACTGATATAAAATTTGTAATGCATTGAACCAAATTACAAAACGAAATCAGATTTATTGCTTAAAATTATTTAAAAAGGTAATAAACATGGCAAAAATAGTTAATGTTAGGTGCGAATTTTTAAATAATCCTATTGGTATCGAAACCAAAAATCCAATAATTACATGGTGCTTTGAAAATGGAGAAGACGAAAAATTTAGCCAAAAGAGCTTTAAAATTCTATTTGGTAAAGATAAAGACAATCTTATTAAAGAAAGCGGAGTGATAAACTCTCAATCTATGAAATATACTTTTAAAGAAACGTTTAAAAGTAGAGAGAAAATATATTATCAAGTTATTTCTTATACTGACAAAAATAAAGAAATTAAATCCGAGATAAATTGTTTTGAAATAGGCTTGTTAGAAAAAAGAGAGTTTAAAGCAAAATGGATTAGAGCAAACATAAATAAAAATATTTTTAAAAAATGTAGGCTTTCTGCGGACTATTTTTTAAAAATTTTCAATATTTCACAAGAAAAATATAACGAAATTAAGAGTGCGAGAGCATATATTTCGGCTTTAGGTCTTTACGAAGTAAAAATTAATGGTGTTAGAGTTGGAGACTTTGTATTAGCTCCAGGGTCAACTGATTATAACAAAAGAATACAATATCAAACTTATGATGTTACCGATTTAATTAAAGCAGGTGAGAATAAAATTGAAGTTGTTTTAGGTGATGGATGGTTTAGAGGCGCTAATGGCGGAAGCGGAAAACCAAATACTTTTGGAAGATTCACAAGATTTTATTTTCAATTAGAAGTAAAAAATCAAAACGACGAAATCATTTATAAAGTTTTATCTGACAAGACATGGAAATGGTCAAATGATGGACCAATTAGATTTAACGATATTAAAGATGGGGAAATCGTTGATGCGACTTTAACCCCTACTTATAGCTTTAAAGCAAAAGAAAGTTCATTTTCAAAAAATAAGAAATTAATCGCGAAATTACATTCCTCTAATAATTTTTATGTTAAAGAAATGGAATTTCATAAACCAATAAAAGAAATAATTACTCCTTCTAAGAAGCATATTTTGGTTTTTGAAAATAATTTAGCAGGTTATATTCATTTTAGAGTCAATGCAAAAAGAGGAAACAAGATACATTTAGTTATGGGCGAATGGCTAGATGAAAAAGGAGAATTATCGCTTTTAAATATTCAAGACCACACAAAATATGGTGATACACCTCTTCAAGAGATAACTTATGTATGTCATGAAGGAATTAACGATTATAGACCAAAGTTTTATTTTGGTGGTTTTCGTTATTGTTTAATTGAAACCGATATAGAAAATTATTCGCTTGAAGACTTTGAACAAGTTGCAGTTTATAGTGCTTTTGAAAAAACTGCCGATTTTGAATGTTCAAACGAGTTAATAAATGTTTTTTATAAAAATACATTAAATTCGTTTAAAGCGAACAGTGTAGACGTACCTACGGACTGCCCAACAAGAGAAAGAGCAGGATGGACTGGTGATTCCCAACTATTTTTTAATACTGCCTCCTATTTAGTAAACTTTGCGCCTTTTGCTAAAAAACATATTAGAGACGTTATTGATAGGCAAAAACGTAATGGTGCTTATCCTTGTATAGCACCTAATGCAAACGACCCATTATTTTTAATTCCGATGACAGGTTCATCTGGCTGGGCTGATGTTGGAATTTTAATTCCATACTATCTATATAAAAAATATGGAGATGTTGAGTTTTTAAAAGAAATCTACCCTTCAATGCTTAAATATGTGAAGTTTTTGATAAAAAGAATAGGAAAAATTAATATTCCTTTTAATAAGAAGGTCAATTTATCTAGAAAAGATAAGAAATTTTTAGTTAGAAAAGGCCAATCGTTTGGTGAGTGGCTAGAACCTGATGATATTGCACCTTTTGATTGGAAGGACATCGCTTTTCCTCACCCAGAAGTTTCTACAGCTTATACTTACCTTGTTTTAAACTATTTTAAAGAAATTAATGATGCGCTTGGTTATAGTGATAAAAACTCAAAACTTGATCTTTTGATTAAAGGCTTAAAAAGTAGTTATGAGGCTTTAGTAAATACTAAAGAGTTTAGCTTAGATACTAACCGACAAGCAAACTTAGTAAGACCACTATTTTTTAATCTTTTAAATGAAGAGCAAAAAGAGTTTGCTCAAAAAAGACTTATTAAAGCTCTTGATGAGTATGATTGGAGAATAGGAACAGGATTTTTATCAACTCCTTTTATTCTTTATGTTCTTTTAGATATAAACCCAGAGTATGCTTTTAAATTATTAGAAAACGAAAAAATGCCTGGATGGCTATATATTGCAAAAAATTCTACTGGTTCAGTTTGGGAATCATGGGAAGGAGTTAAAAAAGGGTTTGGCTTATCTTCTTTAAATCATTACTCAAAAGGCGCAGTAGTGGAATTCTTTTTTGCAAAAATCTTAGGCATTAACGTAGTTAATGAAAATAGATTTAAAATTACCCCAAATATAGGTGGAAATTTAACCTATGCAAGAGGATTTTATGATTCAATTTATGGAAAAGTTAGTGTAAATATAACTAAAGATAATAATAAAACCAAAATTGATATATTGATTCCTCCAAATACAGAAGCGGAATTTGAATATAAAAATATGCAAAAAAATCTTGAAAGTGGAAGCTATAACTTTACTTTTGAAGATTAATTGGTGAATTTTGTTTTTCTAAAATTTAATGGAGTAATCCCAAATTCTTTTTTAAATAAATTTTGGAAATAACCTTGAGAGGAGAAGTATAAAACCATACTTATTTCTAAAATTGACATATTAGTGTAGAGCAAATAGTTTTTTGACTCTTCTAATTTGGCTTTAACAATATATTTACCTAGCGTTACCCCCGTTTCTTTTTTAAATTTGTTTAAAAAAGAGGTTCTACCCTTTTTTACGGATGTTAAAACGTCATCAATACTAATATTGGCACACAAATTTGATTGGATAAAATTTAAAGCATTACTAACTTCCTGAGAATATTTGTCTTTGAATTTAGCTTCATTTACTTTTTTAGCAAACTCTATTAACACTAAATACCTTAATTTAGATATTTCTTCAATTGAGGTTAGCTTTTCGCATTCTTGAGAATATCTATCTATCATGTTGTAGGCTTCTTCAACCGATAAACCACCTTTTATTGCTGGGAACTTACCAATACAAGTAATTAAACCTAAGAAGATATTTTTTTGTTGCCTTAGCTCATCTTTTGCTAATATACCTTCATTCATTGCAGTATGAGTGATAGTTTTTAGGAAAAATTCATTAAGCCCGTTTACATTTCCTTCTTCTATATATTTATAAATAAGGTGCTCTGTATCGTATGTATTATGCAGATTATTAAATTCACTTTCTCCTTGCTGATTTAGACCTAATATTTCATTTTTAGTGGACTTTTGCAGGTTTTTTTCTTGATTTTCTTGGAAATAATCTAACAAATTTATGTTGTTTTTGTTAATTATATATTCTAAAAAAGTGAAATAGTTTAAGAAATCAAGATAGGAAGAATGAGAAATTTGATTGATTAAAGAGATTAAGGAATTAGGGGCGATTATTTTATTTAAATTATATTTTTCACTTATTTTTTTGATGTTGAAAGGTGTAATTGAACTATTAATAAATGGGCCTGAAATAATTTTATTACCATTTGACTTATCAGTAATTATTATAAAAACAGAAAGAATGCCGTTTACTAATTCTGGGCCTTTAGTCTCGATGTTCTCTTGATAAATTTTTTCAAATATATGTGTATAAACTGAATTGTTTTGTGATGTAATGTAAATTAGTTTGCCATTTGAATCAAAAACAGCAATCGGTATGCTTACAAGAGAATTTATTTTAGAAAATAAGGTAAAGTCGCCTTCCATATGTATTAATTTATAATAGTTTGTGAAAATTTACAATATATACATAAGTTTTATATCTATCATTTTATTAAGGAAATTTTATGAAAATTAACGTTAATAAAGGGCGGACTTATTTTGATAAGTTAAATAAAGAAAGGAAAATTGATTTTCCTTACGATATGATGCTTGAAGAAAAGAGATCTTTAAGCAATCCAGGCGGAAAAGATTGCGCTTATTTTGACGGTGGAATTTATCATTTTCAAAAATTTTTTAACTTCGATGTAAGCGCTTACAAGTATTTTGCCTTCCATTTTAATCAAATCTATAAAAAGGCGATTATTAAATTAAATGGAGAAGTTATTAAAGAAAACTTAAACGGATTTAATGATTTTTATGTTGAGTTTAAACCTAAAAATGGCGAAAATCTTGTCGAAATTATTGCATATAACAATTTACTCCCAAATTGTAGATGGTATACAGGAAGTGGAGTTTTAAGAGATGTTGAATTAATCTATAAAAAAGAAAATGAAATCAAAAACGTTAGAGTATATACAAAAAAATACTTAAATAGAGAAATATTAATAGATGCCGATATTAAGGAGAGCGTTCCTTATACTTTTGAAATATTCGATGATAAAAATAACTTAATGTATAGAGGAGAGGAAAAAGAAATAACTCTTAAGGATGCAAAATTATGGTCTATAGATGAACCTAATCTTTATAAATTAGTGGTTAAAACACAAAATGATGAAGAAACCATTAGATTTGGAATAAGAAATGTGTCTTTAGATGTTAATAAAGGATTACTTTTAAAT